>NZ_JBFBDO010000045.1:39102-59562 GCF_040683335.1 Kitasatospora sp. NPDC093806 | reverse complement strand
CGGCCAGCTCGGCCAGCCGCTCGCGCAGCCGGGCGGCCAGCGCCGGCGTCCGGCTGCTCGACCGCGGCCCGGCGCCCGCCGCGCTGGTGACCCTGGCGGTGGCGGGCTGGCAGGCCGAGCCGTTCAAGGCGGCGCTGGACGCGCGCGGCGTGAACTCGGCGCTGAGCTTCCGCGAGTTCGCCCAGTTCGACTTCGGCGACAAGGAGGTGGACTGGTGCCTGCGGCTGTCGCCGCACTACTACAACACCGAGGAGGAGGTCGACCAGGTGGCGGACGTCGTCGGCCGCCTGGTCCGCCTCGGCCCGGGCGCGGGCGCCGCCCGGTAGACCGGCAGACCGGTCGATGACGAGCGCGCCGCCCCGCCCGACGACGGGGCGGCCGCCGCCCGCCACTGTCAGGACGATGAGGCGCTCGCACTCGGGCTCGCCGTCGGGGTCCCGGTGGCGCAGACGGTGCCCCGGGCGTCGACGATCGCGCAGGCCCGGGCGTCGGTCGGGCCGGTGGACCGGACCATCTGGGTGTGCGCGGTGCGTCCGCTCTGCTGGCGGTACTCCTCCTGGTCGGGCGGGGTGCCCTCGGCGCCGAACACCTGGACGCGGTCGCCCGGGGAGCTCCCGGACATCCGCGCCCAGGCCGCCTGACAGCCGGGGCTGTACCGCAGTTCGACGTGGACGCCGAAGTCCCGGCCCTCGGCGGTGGTGACGGCGTCGTTCTGGCACACGGTGCCATTGGGCTCGGTGTGGACGCAGGCGGCGGCCCGGCAGGACGCGGTGGCCGTGGCCGTCGCACCCGTCGCCGGGCCCGCCCCGGGCTGGACGGGCGCGGCGGCGGGCGGGAGCGGGCGGGCCTCGTCCGCCCCGCCGGCGGACGCCGCCGGGACGAGCAGGTGGTGGACCAGCAGTCCACCCGCGACCACCCCGGCCAGCGTCGCCGCCGCCCCCGCCGCCCAGGCGACCCAGTGCCGGCTCCGGCCCGCCGACCCGGCCGCCGCCACTCCGACCGTCGCCGGCCCGATCCCGTCCTCCGCCGTCTCTGCCGCAGCCGCGACCGAGGCGTCCGAGGTACCCGAAGCGTCCGAGGTACCCGAAGCGTCCGACCCGAGCTCCGGAGCCGACCCGCTCGGCGCTTCGACGGAGGTCGCTCCCGTCCGCAGCTCCTCGTCCACCCGCGTGCGCAGGGCGAGCGCCCGGTCGAGGTCTTCCTCCGGCAGCCGGTAGCAGGACCAGAGCGCGCGGACCGCCGCCTCCGGCGCCGGGTGCCGGCCGTCCGGGCTCTCGTAGCGGGAGACCGTGGTCTGGGCGATGCCGAGCCGCCGGGCCACCGTCTTCTGCGGCAGTTCGCCCGCCCGGGCCCGCCACTCGCGCAGCGTCCGCGCCAGCTCCACCCGCGCCGACGGCCCCGCCCCGACACCCTCCGCCACCGGTCCGGTGACTCCCCTGTCCGGCATCAGTCCGCTCCCCTCTCCTTCGGCCCGTGCATATCCGCAGCTCAGAGCGCGTGCATACCCGACCGCATACGAATGAGTAACCAGCTGACCGCGCAGCGTAGGAGTCGGCGGCCCGGCCGTGCAACGCTGATGACCAGCCGGTGAAGCCACCCGGCGAATCCCAACCCCACCCCCACCCGGGCATTCGCATGCCGCCCGGGGCCCGGGAATGCACTCGAAGGAGTCACCGATGCACCAGACCCGCCCCCTCACGCCCACCACCCTCGCCACCCTCAAGCAGCGCACGGGCCGCACCCTCGCCCTCGCCGTCCTGGCGGCGGCCGCGCTCACCGCCACCGGCGCGGCGGAAGCGCTCGCCCTCCCGGCTACCCCCGCCGCCACCTCCACCTCCACCGCCGCCGACGGCGCGACCGCCGCGGACGCCGACACCCTGCGCGAGGGCGCGGCGGCGCCGGCGGCGGCCACCCTGCGGGACCGGATCGTGGCGGCGGCGCGCGGCCAGATCGGAGTCACCCAAGGCAGCTCGGCCTGCCAGAAGTACCTCCCCGGAAAGGGCCAGACCTGCCGCAACACCTCCTGGTGCGCGGCGTTCGCCGAGTGGACCTGGCGCCACGCCGGGGTGAAGAACGTCCCGACCACCCTGCTCGGACGCGGAGTCGGCAAGTGGGGCCAGGAGCACCACCTCTTCCACACCGGCTCGCCCAAGCCCGGCGACCTCGTCGTCTACGGCCCCCCGGCCTACGAGCGCGGCGGCCACGTGGGCGTGGTGGTCTCGGTGAACCGTGACGGCACCCTGGACACCGTCGAGGGCAACGTCAGCGACAAGGTGACCCACCGCCACATCGACCCGCGCACCGCCAAGGGCGGCGTCAAGAACTGGAAGATCTCCGGCTACGTGACCCCGCCCGGCGCCTGACCCCCGTCCCCCGACCCCGGCCCGGTGCCGCCCCTCCGCCCCACGGAGGACGCGGCCCCGGGCCGGGGCCGTCCCACGCCTCCGCCCGCCTCCGGTCCCACACGCGCCCCCGAACCCGTACGCGAACGCGGGCGGCCGAGGGCGACACCGGCGAGGACCAGGGCGAGACCCGCGAACTGGAGCGGACCGAGGCGCTCGCCCGCCAGGACCGTGCCGAGCAGGACGCCGGTCAGCGGATTGAGGAGCCCGAGCAGGCCGACCGTCCCGGCGGGCAGGTGCCGCAGACCGGCGAACCAGGCGGCGAAGGCCAGCGCGGTCGCGACCACCCCGACGTAGCCGAAGGCGAGCAGTTCCCGGCCGGTGGGGGCGACGGGCGTGCCCTCGAACGCGGCCGCCAGCGGGAGCAGCACCAGTCCGCCCGCGACCAGCTGCCAGGCAGTGGTGGCGAGCACGTCGGCGCCGTCCCGCCAGCGGCCGGCGAGCACGTAGCCGAGCGAGGAGACCAGCATCGCCGCGGCCGAGGCGGCCAGTCCGGGCAGGCTGACCGGTTCGGCCCTGGTCAGCAGCATCAGGCCGACCCCGCCGAGGCCGACCAGCGCGCCGAGCAGGTGGGCGCGGGCGGGGCGGGCGGCCGTCAGGGCCCAGGCGAGCAGCAGCATCGCCAGCGGCGAGGCCGCCATCACGGTGGCGGCGACGCTGGTGGCCAGCGACTGGGAGGCGACGTAGAGCAGGACGAAGAAGCCCGCCGTGTTGAGCAGCCCGAGCACGGCCGAGCGCCACCACCAGGCCCCGCGCGGACGCCGGGGTCGCAGCGCGAGCAGGAGCAGGCCGGCCGGCAGCGCGCGCAGGGCGGCGCCCCAGAGCGGGCGGTCCGGCGGGAGGAACTCCCGGGTGACGTAGTAGTTGGCCCCCCAGGCCACCGGCGCTACGGCGGTCAGCAGCACCCACCGAAAACTGGCTTCCATGGAAGACAATATAACTTCCCAGGAAGCCATCGAGCTAGGATGAACGGATGGAGCAGAGCCGCCACCCCCGGCCCGGAACGGCCCCGACGCCCAACCCGGCGCCGGCGCCGGCACCGGCACCGGCACCCGACCACGTCGCCCTCATCCAGGCCGCATGGCGCCGCGAGCGCCCCGACCTCGACGTGTCCCCGCAGGCGGTGATCGGCCGGCTGCACCGGCTGGCGGACCGGCTCACCGAGGAGCTCTGCCTGGTCTACGGGCGCTACGGGCTGGGCGAGGGCGAGTTCGACGTGCTGGCCGCGCTGCGCCGGGCCGGCGCCCCGTTCGAACGGGCGCCCGGCGAACTGGCCGCGCACACCATGGTCACCACCGGGGCGATGAGCAAGCGGATCGACCGGCTGGAGCGGGCCGGACTGGTCACCCGCCGACGCAGCGAGGCGGACGGGCGCGGCCGGGTCGTCGCCCTCACCGACGCGGGTCACCGGCTGATCGACGAGGCGTTCACCGCCCACATGCGCAACGAGCACCGGCTGCTCGGCCTGCTCGACCACGCGGAGGCGGCCGCTCTGGAGACGCTCCTGACGACGTGGCAGCGGCGCCTCGACCACGTGGCGCCGGGCACCGAAGGCGCAGGCGACCCGGACGGCGATCCGGCGGCGAAAACCGGATGATCCGGCCGGATCCCGCACGATAGCGTCGCCGGATGACGAAACGGACCTGGGACCTCGTTCTGCTCGGCGGCGCGTCAGGGGTCGGCAAGAGCCTGGCCGCCGCCCGGATCGCGGCCGGGACCGGCGCCTTCGTGGTGGAGTTCGACGACGTGGTCGGCGCCGTCCAGGAACTCACCACCGCCGAGCAGCACCCCGCGCTGCACCTCTTCGACGACGACGCCGACCCGGACACCCCAACCCGGGATGCGGCGGACGCGCTGCCGCCCGAGCTCGTGCTGGAGCGGCAGATCGCCACCGCCGAGGCGCTGGAGCCCGCCGTGCTCGGCGTGGTGCGCAACCGGCTGACCGTCCCCGTGCCCGCCCTGGTGGAGGGTGACTACCTCACCCCCGCCGTCTGCGCCCGCGCCGTGGCGCTGGGGCGGGAGGCCGGCCGCGACGTCCGGGTGCTCTTCCTGCACGAGGGGGACGCCGACCGGATCACCGCCAACTACGCAGCGCGCGAACCCGAGAGCGGCGTGCAGACGGCCCGGGCCGAGGTCAGCGCGCGCTACTCGCACTGGCTCGCCACCGAGGCCCGTCGGCACGCGCTCCCGGTGGTCGACTGCCGGCCGTGGTCCACCCTCCCGGACCGCCTCGACCGGGCGCTCGACGGTCGGACCGCCGGGTAGCCGCCGCTGCTGCACCCGACGTCTCCCCCGGGCCGCCGCCAAGCCGGAAGCCCGGGTACGCGGTAGGCGTACCCGGGCTTCCGGGAGGAACGGACCTCAGGCCGCGAGGGTCGCGTGGAGCGCGTCGAGGCCGTCGGCGTAGATGCCGCGGAAGAGGTCGATGGCCTCGTCCTCGGTGGCACCGTCGGGGTTGAAGCGGCCGGACCACTGGACCTCGGCGGCGTCGTCGCGGCCGGGGACGGCGTGGACGCGGATGGTGGAGACGTAGCCGTTGACGGGGAACGGGGCCTGGAGGATGGCGTAGCTGTACTGCCGCTCGGTCTCGTTGAAGGCGACGAGGCGTTCGATGATGACCTCGCCCTCGGGGTTGCGCAGTCGGCGGACGCGGCCGCCTTCGAGGGCGGTG
The DNA here is from genome assembly GCF_040683335.1 of Kitasatospora sp. NPDC093806. NCBI lineage: Bacteria > Bacillati > Actinomycetota > Actinomycetes > Kitasatosporales > Streptomycetaceae > Kitasatospora > Kitasatospora sp. NPDC093806. Next base: position 54,489 of record NZ_JBFBDO010000045.1, on the reverse strand, counting down.
CTTTCCGGGATGTAGGGCAGCCAGTCGGGGAGGGAGTCGAAGCCGCCGATGAGGTTCCACACCTCGTCGGGGGTCCCGGGGACGATGCGGCTGACGGAGGTGGAGGCCATGATCGGATTTCCTGTCGGATCGGGTCGTGTCTGGTCGGGGGGTGTTCAGGCGTCGTGCGGCAGGGGGGCGGCGGGGCTGACGAGGCCGGCGGCGCGCAGGTCGTGCCAGAACGCGGTGGGGACGGTCTCGGTGAGCGCGGCCTGGTCCTCGGTGATGCGGCTGGGCTTGGTGGCGCCGGCGACGACGGCGGTGGTGACCGGGTGGGCGAGGGAGAACTGCAGGGCTGCGGCCTTGATGCTCACGCCGTGCTGCGTGGTCAGGTCCTTGAGGCGGGTGACGCGCTCGATGATGTGCGCGGGGGCTTCCTGGTACTCGAAGTGGGTGCCGCCGGCGAGGATGCCGGAGCTGTAGGGGCCGCCGACGACCATGCCGAGGCCCTGTTCCTGGGCCATGGGGAGGAGGCGCTGGAGGGCGTGGTCGTGGTCGAGGAGGGTGTAGCGGCCGGCGAGGAGGAAGCCGTCCGGGCGGGGTTCGTCGAGGGCGAGGGTGAGTTCGATCGGCTCGGTCTTGTTGACGCCCAGGCCCCAGGCCTTGATGACGCCCTCGTCGCGCAGGCGGGACAGGACGCGGAAGGCGCCGGTGCGGGCTTCCTCGAACTTGGCCAGCCACTGGTCGCCGTGGAAGTCCTGGGCGATGTCGTGGACCCAGACGATGTCGAGGCGGTCGGTGCGCAGGCGCTTGAGGCTGTCCTCGATGGAGCGTTCGGTGGCGTCGGCGGTCCAGTCGTGGACGACCTTGTTGGGGTTGCCGTGTTCGAACAGGCCGCCCTTCTCGCCGAAGTCGGGGATGTCCGTCTCGTGCTCGTCGAGGATGACGCGGCCGACCTTGGTGGAGAGCACGTATTCGTCGCGGGGCTTGGTGGAGAGGACTTCGCCGAGGCGCTCCTCGGCGAGGCCGGCGCCGTAGAAGGGGGCGGTGTCGTAGTAGCGGACGCCCTGCTGCCAGGCGGCCTCGACGGTGGCGGTGGCCTCGGCGTCGGGGATCGCGCGGAACATGTTGCCGAGCGGGGCGGTGCCGAAGCCGAGCTTGCCGGGGAGGAGTTCCTTGAGGGACATGGTGGTGCCTTTTCGATCTTTGGTGCCAGGGGGGGTGACGGCAGCCCCGGTACGGGGGTGGCGGGTTGCCCGATGAGGATCGGCGGCACCGCGGCGGTGTCGCATCAGGGGGCGCGGCCTTGCCCGCAGGGCCGGAGGCGAGGCGTTCCATTAAGTGCAGAAGCGCCTTACATGTGAAGACAATAGTTGCATGCGCGGGGTAATGCAAATGTTCGGCCCGCCCCGGGTGGTCGGCTCCGGCCGCTCCTCGTCCTGTCGGTCGCACTGCCGTCGCGTTCGACTTCCGGATCGAAGCGAGGGTAGGGCCCGGCCCGGGCTGCCGCTCGCACGCTCGGCCCTCGCGCCGCGCCCTGCGTGCCGGGAGGCCACTGCCCCCGGTGAGCAGCCGGGCATCCGGCTCAGGGGATGATCGTGGGCAGCAGGCCGCCGTCGACGCCGAGGGCGCGGCCGGTGGTGGCGGAGGAGTGTTCGGAGGCCACATACGTGATCATGTTGGCGACCTCGTGGGGGCGGATCAGGCGCCGGAGCAGGGAGGCGGCGGCGCGGTTCTCGGCCAGGTAGCGGCGTTCCTGCTCGGCGGAGTCGAGGGCACCGAGGCGCGGGCGTACCTGGCCGGGGTACCGCCTTCGCGGGGCGGGCAGAGACTGCAACCACCTCGGCCCTGCCAAGCGCCGCTCCGGCTACGCGGCCGCAGACCGCCTCCTGAGCGGACCCGTCGCCCGGGCGGTCGGCGCCGCCGGGCGGCACGGCGGCGTACTCCATGGCCTCGACACATGCCCGATGTCGCGGCCGGGCACCTGGACTCTCGGCCGGCACCGCTGGCGGAGCACCCAGAGGCTGAGCCACTCCCTGGCCGGCGAGTGGTGCTCCATCCACTGCTTCCAGGACGCGACCACCAAGGAACCACTGCGCTGGCGCCGTGGACAGGTTCTCCCGCGACGGCCGGGTCGTCGCGGCCGCCTGCTCCGCCGGAAGGCTACTCGTCTGCTTGGGCTGCGGGCGGCCCGCCTGGGGCTGACCGACTTCTACGGCCGCGTGCGCCGCAGGATGCGGCTGACGGACGCGCCGACCGCTGGCGCCGATGGCGGGGTGCCGCCGTTCTGGCCCCTCACCTCACCATCGCCGCACGACCTGGAGCACCCGAACCTGCCCTGCGGGAGGGACAGGGCGGCCCAGCCGCCGGCGAGAGCGGTGAGCGCGGGATCCGCGGCGACCACGTAGGCCACCTTCTTCCAAGTATCCAGTGGCTGTGACGGCGACTCACACTGGAGACCGGAGGCCGTCCGGGAGTGGTGGCGCGAGCGAGGGCAGGTCATGCGGTACCTGTCCGACCGGCGAGGCACTTGGGAAGAAGTCCGATGCCGCGGCAGGTCAGGGCGTGGCCGCCGCCGTCCGCGACTTCGAGTCGTACATCGCCGGAGACCTGGCGTCCGATCTGCGGATCCATCTCTACTGGTAGGAGGAGCGACAGTCCCCAGCACCCCGATTACCGGCTGCCCGCGCTGTAGCCGGGCGCGCCTGCGCCGCCGACCCCGATCGGCAGTGGCCCGAGGAGGAGTCGGCGGCTGGAGTCTCGCCGAACGGTGTACCGCTCGACCGCTCGGCGGGGTGCGGTGTCGTCCGCCGTGGCGGGGGTCGTTCAGGCGGCCAGGACGCGTTCGGCGGGCATCACCTCGGGGGCGTTGTGGATCACGACGCCGCGGTCGATCGGAGCGGTGCGGGCATGCACTCGTCCGCTGACGGCGAGTTCGAAGTGGTTCGGCAGCTCGTACGGGTCGGCGGCGTCCAAGTCGACGATGTAGCCGATGTCTTGGAGGCTGGCCGCGGTCACCCGGCTCAGCGGGTTCTTGGACCGGTTGACGAAGCCGGTCATGAGCTCGTTGTCGAAGACGGTCTCGCGCCAGTGGGCGTCGGCGGTACCCGCACCGCCGGTGTTCTCCACGGGGACGGGGCGGGGGGCGCCGCCGTCCACGAGGGCGGCGAACTCCACTTGGGCCTGCGGGCCGACGAAGACCGGGTTGCTGCTGCCGGGGTGGAGCAGGAGGCGCTTGCGCATCCAGATCTCGCCGCCGATGCCCAGGGCGTGTCCCATCTCGTGGGTGATGACGTCGACGAGGATGCCCTCGGCCTCCATCGCGGCGAGGTCGGCCGTGTCGAAGGACATGGTGGCGGTCACCGGGAGGAGCGCCGTGGGTCCGGAGCCAGGGGGGCGGAGCAGGTCCATGCTGGTCTCGCCCAGGGTGGTGCCGATGCCGTCGATGACCTCGCCCTTGGCGCGGACGAGGAGGTCGTCGACGATCCGGCCGCGCCCGATGTCGACGTTGGGCAGGTCGCCGACGATGACGCGGGCCCAGCGGTCGGCGGCCTTCTTGAAGGCGTTCCGCTGGGTCTCGCTCAGTCCGCCGAGGAACTCGACCTCGATGGTGAAGGGGGAATCGGTGGCGGCGAGCCGTTTCGCGGCCTCGCGGTCGGCGCGCGCGATGTGGGTCTCGTGAGTGTTCATGGGGTCTCACCCCTGTGGGGGAGTGTGCGTCGGGTGCCAGGGGAAGGGAACGGGAAAGCGAACGGGAACGGGCTGGGCGCTGGGCGCACCACATCGGGTCTCGGGGCCGCGCGGGGCGGTCCGGCCCGTCCTTGCTTCGATTGTCTCTCCGTTCTGGCGGTGCGGCACCGCCCTTTTCCCCCCTGTTCGTTGAGTGTCGGAGGCGGTGCGGGCGGTAGCGGCGAGGGGGCGCCGGCCCGGTCGGTGACCGTGCGGAACCGGGTGGGCGCGTGGCGTGTCGCGGGGGCGTTCCGGCGTACGGCCCCGGGTCGGCCCCCTCGCGAAGAGGGAACCGGCCCGGAGTCGTGCACGGGGTCGCCGCCCGCCCGTCAGCCCCGTCGGCGCGGGGTGACGATCGGGAACCTCGGGTTGGGCAGGGTCAGCGTGCCGAAGACGGCGTCGGCCGATTCCTGCGCCTGCTCGCCCTCCAGGGCGATCAGCTTGTCGCCCACCGCCTGGTCGAAGTTCTCCCGGAATCCGGGCGTTTCGGCCAGCTGGTCGAGCGTCGCACGGGTGAGCGTGATGACCGCGTCCGGCCTCTCGACGAGGCGGTCGCCGCCCGCGACGAAGACCAGCACGCCGTTGCGCAGGGTCGTGGTGCACTTCTCGCCGGTGTCCGTGAACACCCAGTCCAGGACGATCGGCACCCGGTACCGGTCGGCGGCCGTCGGCCCGTCCACGTTCCGGGCGAGCGCGGAGAAGTACTGCTCCAGGGTGGTGCTGCGGATCAGGTCGGCCGAGGTCTGACTGAGGATCAGCGGCTGCGGGCCGTGCAGGACCTCCTGGGCACCGGTGAGGTAGGCGTTGCGCCAGGTGCCGTTCTCGCTGCCGTAGCCGAGCTGGGTGAGGACCTTGGCCTGGAGCTCCTTGGCCTGCAGCACCTGCGCGCCGGTGATCGGCCCGTCGGCACCGGTCTCCGCGTCGGCCCCGAAGATCACGTGGTTGAGCAGTTCGGCGGCCCAGCGGAACCCGTCCGGGGTGTCGCTGTCGTACGCCTGCTGCGCGGCGGCGATCACCGCCTCGGCGCCGCCCATCGCCTGCACGTAGGCAGCTCGGCCGGGTTGCCGTCGTACCAGCCCATGTACCGCTGGTAGACCGCCTTGGTGTTGTGGCTCATCGAGCCGTAGTAACCCCGGTTGTACCAGTGGTCGTTGAGGCCGGGCGGCAGCTCCTGGAGCTGTTCGGCGATCTCGATGCCGGTGTGGCCGGTGTTGATCAGCCGCAGGCTCTGGTCGTTGAGGTAGCCGTACATGTCGCGCTGCTTGTTGAGGAACTCCAGGATGTTGGCGTTGCTCTCCTCGGTGCGCCACATCGGCCAGTGGTGGGAGGCGAACAGGACGTCGGTCTCCTTGCCGAAGGTCTGGATCGCCTCGGTCAGGTACTTCGACCACGCGTGCGCGTCCCGCACCTGCGCGCCGCGCAAGCTGAGGATGTTGTGCATGGTGTGGGTGGCGTTCTCCGCGAGGCACAGCGTCCGGGCGGCGGGGAAGTAGATGTTCATCTCGGCCGGCGCCTCGGTGCCCGGCGTGAGCTGGAACACCAGCTGCGCGCCGGCCAGCTTCAGCTGGTAGAGGCCCGGCCGCCAGGGGATGACGTACGAGCTGCTCCACTTGTCCTTCGGGACCGGCTGGTGGGCCCACCCGCCGATGTACTCGGTCGGCGGGACGAGCGTCACCTCACCCGTGGAGATCGTCGCACCCAGGCCCGAACCGACCTGGCCCGTCGGGCCCTTGTCCAGCTGCGCCGCGTACATGTACTGCGCGCGCCGCGCCATCGCCGGGCCCGCGTAGACGTTCTCGCTGATCGCGTGCTCCAGGAAGCCCTCGGGCGCGACGACCGGGACGCCCGGCTCCAGCGGGTCGCCCAGCTCGGCGAAGAGACCGCGGGAGCCGCCGAAGTGGTCGACGTGACAGTGGGTGTAGACGACGGCCTTGACGGGCCGCTGCTCCCTGGTCAGTTCCGTCCTCTCCCGGAACAGCTGCAGCGCGGCCTGCGCGGTCTCGTAGCAGGCCAGCGGGTCGATGACGATCAGGCCTTCGTCGGTCTCGACGATCGTCATGTTGGAGAGGTCGTAGCCGCGCACCTGGTAGATCCGGTAGTCGCGACAGCTGGTCACCTGGAACAGCCCGGCGATGGCCGTGAGCTGGCCCTGGCGGCGGAGACTGCCGTTGACGGTCGGCAGCTCTCCGCTCTCGGGGTCGAGGAAGTCGTAGGCGGCGAAGTCCCAGACGATCCTCTCGGGGTCCTTGCGCGACCGGATGGCGGGGACGTCGGGCGGGGCGATCAGGTACCGCGAGGCGTCGGCGAAGTCCTGACCGGACTTCTCGTCGGCGGTTTGGACGGCCTGCGCGGCCTTCACGTTCGCCGCGGTGACGCCGGGAGAGGGCTCGATGGGCTCGGTGTACTGGGGGGTTTCGGGCATGGCGAAGCCACCTCCGCATAGGTGCTTGGGAGCCGAACTATGGGCGTCGGTCACGCTATGCAACCGCATGGTCACCCACAAGGGGGCTGATCGAGCCAGGGATTGGCCGGATCTCCGGAGATGGGACCGACCCGAAGGGCTGTGCGAGGTCCTCGTGGGTGCGCCGGACGTCGAACTCGAAGTTTCGGTGGGCCTTCGTGCCCAGGGCCGGCGGCAGGTGGATGTGTCCGTCGCCGATCATGCGCCGGATCGCGGAGCGGCTGAGGCCGAGCCCGAGCATGAGCAGCCGCTCGACGCGCACCGACGCGGGCAGCTCGAAGGCGACCAGCACGGTGAGCGGGGTCGGGTCGTCCAGGGCGTGCAGGGGCGTACGCGCCTCCAGCTCCCAGGTGCCGGCCCAGTCGAGGCGGTAGCCGCTCCTCGCGGCGAGCGACGCGTCCATCGTCAACTCGCGGACCACGCTGGGGTCGTTGGTCTCGTACGCCACCAGGCGGGCGGGTTCGATCGACGAGACGTGGGCGCGCTCGTGGACGGGCACCTTGGACGTCCGGTCGCAGTTCGTACAGCTCAGGAGCAGCCATATGTCGAGCAGCTTGCCACTCGCGTTGCCGCGGATCTTGCCCGAGGCGCGGTGCCGCGTGCCGGGGCAGTCCGGGCAGGGGCGCACGACGGTGGGCAGGGCGGACTGACGCACGGCCCAGTGGGCCTTGCGGACGGTATGCATGAAGATGGGTTGCTTTCAGGACTCGGCAGGAGCCCGCGCAGGCCGGACCGGCCTGCGGCTCCTGGCATTCGACGGATGCACACGAGGGCGCGTCTCATCGCCTCGGAGCCGGGAGTCGTCAGGCTCGGAGGTCGATCGCGCGACAGTTGACTGGTGCTACGTGGCAGCCGTTAAAAGTCCATGGGGGCGATGATGATCGACACCACCACCCGACGGCAACTCATTTTCCGCAGTGGTCGGCGAGCTTGTCGATCCTCGTCGCGATGGCGCGGAACGGTCGTGCCTGCGTCTCGCAGCGGCCGGTTGTCCCATGTGTTGCGTCGTCTCACTGGGCTTGGAGGAGGGCCGCGGTCGTGGTGGTGGGGTAGTGGCGGACGCGGTTGCCGTCGCGTCGGCTGGTGATCAGTCCTGTTTCGCGGAGCACGGTGGCGTGTTCGGAGGCGGTGGCGAGGGCGACGTCGGCGCGGTGTGCGAGGTCGCTGGTGGTGAGTCCGGGAGCGGCGGCGATGGTCCGCAGGAGGGCTGCCCGGGTGCCGCCGAGGAGTCTGCCGAGGGCTTCCGCGCTGCGGGTCTGCCGGTCGGGACGGCCTGCGGTGAGTGGGTGGGCGCTTTGGGGGTCGAAGGGCAGCGGGTACGCCACGACGGTCGGGCTGCCGGTGTCGTCGCAGAGGCGCACCCGGGGCAGGGGGCCGCAGAACAGCATCGGGGCCAGCACCAGGCCGTGGCCGGCCAGGTCGATGTCCGCGTCGGCCGGGGATGGCACGGTGAGGACGGGTGGTTGCCAGGCGATGGCGGGATGCACCTGGCGGAGCAGGGCGTCGACCCCGTGGTGGGTCAGGAGAGTGCTCTTGTGGGCGATGTCGGCGTCCAGCGCGGCCTGGATGCGGGGTTCGTGCGGGGTGACGGCGATCCGGTTCCAGGCGGTCAGCGCGTCGGTGACGGCGGTCATGGTGTCGCTGTCGCCGTCCGCGAGGTTGCGCGCCCAGCCAGGCAGGCGGGTGGTGGTGCCGAGGCGGGTGAGGTCGGTGCGGAGCCGGCGTCTGGAGGTGGCGCGGACGGCCTCCACGGCGGCGGCGGTGTCGCCCGGGGCGCCCCGGAGGACCGGGGTGAGGAAGTCCGGGATCCAGCCCTGGGCCGGTACGAGGTCGCGGAGCGGGCGGACGGCGGCCGGTATCCGCCCTCGCAGGCCTTCCCGCCATGGTCCGAAGCGTAAGCGCTGGTCGGTGCGGGAGAGCGCCTGCAGGGCCAGCACCGCCTCGCTCAACGGTGGTGGCGAGTCGTTGAGCGTGACTTTGGACATGTCCTCGAAAGTGAAGTGAAGGCGTAGCACCGCATGACCCCCCGTGTCGTGCCCATGGCGACCCCTGATGCTACCGGCCGGTTTCGGGCCGCGCCGAAACACCGTGCGACCCCGTGTGAGCGCTGTCAGGCTCGGTCCATCGGCCCCGCGCGTCCGGCGAGGGAGCCGAGGCAAAGAGGTCATGAAGTCTCGCAGCGTGTCGTCGGTGCGCTCCCGGAAGCCGGAGCGCCCGAAAACTACGGAGGGAACAAGCATGGGCATCGGCAAGAAGACCAGGATCGGCCTCGCTGCCGTGTTCGGCACGGCCGCCATCCTCGCGCTGGGCGCCAACCCGGCCTTCGCACAGGAAGGCAACTTCACGGTGGGCAGCGGCTCCTGCGTGGCCCTTGAGGAGATCCAGCTCCAGCAGACCAGCACCGGGTGGCACGACTTCATGGAGGCCAACCCGATCCAGGCCTCGGCGACCGACCCCTACTGGTGTCGCTTCATCCTGATCGACAACGGCCAGGAGGTCTGGCGCTCGAACGGCGCCGGCTCCGGCTGGTGGTACGACGGACCGGGACACAACATGCAGGTGTGCGTCGAACGCTGGTACAACGGCACCCGCCAGACCCACTCCTGCGGTCCGCTCAACTGAGTCCGCGCGCCCGGCCGTCGGGGCCCCACCCCCGCCGGCCGGGCGCCGTCCGTGACCTGCCCGACCCCGGGTTCCGGGCGCGTCCGCCCGGGGCCGGGCATCCTTGGGGCGTCGGGCCTGGAACGATCAGTCAGTGTTCCTGGTTCTGCCTGTCCGTCCCCGCCCACGTGCTGTCGATCACCCCGGAACGGTTCGCGGCGGCCGTCGTCGCCGGCGACCGCTTCCTCGCCGCCGACCGGCACAATGTCCCGATGACTCTCTTCACCTGCATGAACTGCCGACATCCGCTCACCGGGGACCTCAGGAGGGCACGACCCTCGCGGGACACCGAGGCGCGGTCCGGTCATCGGACCCCCGCGCCGCGGATGGCCCGGGGTACCTATGCGATTAGCGATGACGGCGGCCTTTTCATCCTCCACCCCGACGACGTACCAGGGACGGCCCCACATCCGGACGCCGGGCGACGCAACGGCTGCTGCGGGCTCGACGGACAGGACGGCCCCAACCTCGTCTGCGCAGCCTGCGGTGCGGAGGTCGCGACCAAGGAGTCGGACTGCTGGACCCGGAACCTGGTGGCCCTGACCGCCACCGCGGTTGTCAGCGGCGCCGAATCCCCGGACCGCCCCTGTTGACCACCGCAGGTTCGTGAATCGGCCAACGAGGCCCGGTCGCCTGGTTGTTCAGCCACGCGAACTGCCGGTCCTCGGTGACGGTGACGCCGTAGTCGTACGGTTCCGGCCGTCCCAGCTCCTCCCACTGCGTCCAGGCGTGCAGGAGCTCGTCGCCGAGCAGGCGCTCACCGCCCTGGTGGAGCACGGCAGTTCCGTCGCCCACGGCGGAGAACGACGCCCACGAGGCGACGCCGTCGTGCACCCAGGCGTTCACGCCGTCCTCGTCCCGGCCGGTGGCGATCAGCGCGTCCGGCAGCGCCACCCGCAGCGCGAACCCGTCCCGGGGCAGCGCGCCGACGGCCTCCCGCAACCACGGCGCCCGCTCGGGCCAGTCGCCCCGCGCTTCCATCGCCTCGTCGAGCACCGCCCGCCGCTTCGCCAGATCCACGCGCTCAGTCCTTCTTGGGCTTCCGGTGCTTGCCGTCGCTGCTGGGATCCGGCTTCGGGACCTGCCCGTCCGCGTTCCCCGGTGGCTCCTTGCCCTTGCCCAACGGCGTGTCCTTCTCCCGCTTGCCCATGGGGCGCTCCCTCCGTGCAGGGGATCGGCGACCCGACCATCCTGGCCGTCCTGGTAAGTCGACGGGAGGGCGCGCGGAGTGCCGGACCAGGCGCGGGGCCGCCGCCCGCGAGCTACTGGATGCTCCAGCGGTGCGGATGGTCGGGATCGGTGGGGCAGGCGAAGACATTGAGTTCGCCGAATCGGCCCACGGTGACGTCGGTGGGGGTGGCGCACCGGTGGGTGGGCAGGTCTCGGTCTTCCCGCGGCTTCCAGCTGCCGCTGCCGCCGTCCCACTCCGAGCTGTCGATGGTCAGCAGAAGGCGCATCGGCGTCCTACAGGTCTGACAGTCCATGGGGTACGGGTCGGTGGCGTGCCAGGAGGCGAAGCCGCCGACGCGCCAGCCGGGCGGGATGGACAGGTCGTACTGGTAGCGGATCGGCTCGGCGGCGTTCACGTCCGTCGACCGCTCGGCTTCCTCCTCCTGGGCCTCGTCTCAGGCGTCGATCCGGGCGCACAGGTCCTCGGGCAGGAGACCGGCGAACGGATAGCTGACCACCTGCTCCGGGTGCAGGACGCAGGGCTCGGGAACGAACCCGTCCGATCCGACGACCAGAGGTTGCGGCTGTGGTGCCAGCACCTCGCCGACCTCCGACGACCGCCGCCAGCGCAGGTGAAGCTCCAGGTCGCACCGGCCCGGGCCGTGGGCATTGAAAGGGCACCAGAACACCTGGAGCAGGTCGCAGTCGCCCGGCCCGGCCGGGAGGTCGGGGAGATCCCGTCGGTACAGCTGAGCGAGGCCGATCATCGGTAGCGGATCCGTCTCCGATGCGCCGGGGATCCGGTGCTCCCGGTGCAGCTCCTCCAGCAGCTCCCGCTCCTCCTCCGTCGGGCCGGTGGCCGGGTTTCGGGCCCACGCGGCGGCCAGCACCTGCCGGTAGCGGTGGATGTCGCCCGGTCGCCGCCCCCGCCCCCGGCCGTGCGCCTCACCGCACGTCGGCCACGGCTCGTCCACCGGCCACAGCATCGGACCACCCACCGAGCTGTCCAATTCCTGCGGGATGCCAGGCCGCGGGTGGAGCCGCGTCGTCGTGCCCCGGAAGGCGGCCAGTTCCGGGAAGAGCACTTCGACATCGATCGGGCGTGAGGGCGTGGTCCTCGTCATGGAAGACGACGTTAGTCAGTGACGGGCGCTGTGCATCGGCCGCCCCGGAAAACGATTGGCCGGCCGCTGCCGTGCTGCGATGATGCCTCCGTTTCCCCAACGGAGGGCATTTGTTCGTTTTCGTGCGGCGCGCCGGGCGCGATCGTCATCGCCCCTGGCACAACACATCGACAACCCCTGGCACTGCCCATGAGAGCCCCAGTACTATATTGAACACGTTCAAATATGGCGGCAGGGGAGTTCTACCAAAATCAGCTGCGGTCTTGGGGCGACCGCTGCCGTCCAGACGTGACGAGTTCAAGACTGGGGGGCGCATGGACGTTGCGGCGCGCTTGGTGATCACTTGGATCGCGACCTGGGTGACACTGGTTGCGCTCTACCTCTTCCCGGTGGTGCTGCCGGCTCGATGGCAGTACTACATCTATTCGCCAGCCAGTGCGGCGTTGTGGATGCTGTCCATGATCGGCGGTCCGGTCGTAGCGTGTGCCGTCAATTGGCGGTGGATCCGCCATGGCGTGTGGAGGGCTGGGGCCGGCGGACGCGGGACCTGATCAAGCGGGTCCGCCACCGTGGGCTCGTCCGTGCGGTCGGGCGGGCACCGTCACGGTGAGGTGGTTCCGACGCTGCTGACCCAGACGGGGAAAGGGGCGATCTCCGGATCGGCCCCGGTCGACTCCGAGGGTTCCTGCGTCTCGTCCGGGTCTGAGAGTGTGATGACGCCCGGGTTGTCGTCGGCCAGGAAGCCCTCGACGACCGGTCCGAGGTCGCGGGTGGGCACGTAGGCACCGCCGAACGGCAGTTCCTCCGGCGGCACCGATCCGGTCGAGCACACCAGCTGGCCGGCCACCTCGTCATGCCACACGTAGAACGTCGCCACGCCGGAAAACCCCATGTCGCGCACCCGGACCCGAAGGGCCGCCGCAGTCCGCTCGAAGGCAGCCGACACCTCGGCAACGGACAGCGACCTCCTGTCCTCGACCTCCGCACTCAGCCACCAGGTATTGGTCTCCCACTCCACCCGCCGGTCGGCCGGTGCCAGCTCCAGGGGTTCGTCCGCCACCTCGGCGATCCATGTCAACAGCACAAGAGCAGTATCCCTGCATAACTGAAGCCCACGAACCGCCACAAGAAGCGAGATCTTTGATGTGCGGCTTCGGCTGCTACTGGTCGCTGTGCTGCTGTAACCAGGTCTCGCGGGTGAGCGCGTACTCCACGTCGCCGTGCTCGGCTCCCTCGATCGGGTCGGGCCACTCCTCGAAGAAGGTCCGGATCAGGGACAAGCCGACCTTCTCCATGACCCGCCTTGAGGCAGTGTTGACCGTCATCGTGGTGGCCACGATCCGGTCCACCGCCAGCTCGGTGAACGCGTGGTGCACCAGCGCCCGCGCGCCTTCGGTGGCGTAGCCCAGGCCCCAGGCGGACGGCAGGATCCGGTATCCCAGCTCCGTTCCGCCGCTCAGGCCGACGCTGGTCGCGGGCCGCAGGGAGAGCCAGCCGAGGAACGCCCCGGAGGACTTCTCCGATGCGGCGAAGCAGCCTCGGCCGCTCGGCAGTTCGTCGTACTCGCGGAGAATGCGGGGGAGTTGTTGCCTCTCGACGACGGCCCTGGGTACCGGCCGGCCGTCGTCGATGTGCCGCATGACATCGGGGTGCCCGTGCAAGGCGGCCAGGGCGTCGACGTCCGCCCCGGTGAAACGGCGGAGCGTCATCCGCTCCGTGTCCAGGTAGGTTTCCACGGCGGCGATTCGAGCAGTAGGACGGGGGTGCGGCAACTGCTTTCTGTCGCTGTTGTATCGCCGAGGGCGTGTGAGAGGGGAACAGTCATGGTCGTCTACCGCTGGCAGAAGTCCAGTTACTGCACTCAGGCTGCCAACTGCGTCTATGTCGCGGCGGCGCCCGATGGTGGCGTCAGGATCCGGGAGAGTGACGAGCCCGACGCCATCCTGACCACCACGCCGGACCGGCTTCGGGTGTTCCTGCTCGGGGTCAAGGAGGGGGCGTTCGACGATCTCGCGATCCGACCGTCCTGACCGCCCGGGAGGGTGGGCGGTAGGAGGGTGCGGAAGTGTGAGTTCAGGCGGCCTGGGGCTGGTCGTCGAGGGTGGCGGTGCCCGGTTGGGCGAGCCAGACGAGTCTGGCGGTGATGCCCGGGCGTCCGGTGAAGTGGCGGACGGCGCGCTCCGGCGAGGCGAGGTTCATGCGGGTGTGCCCGTCGAGGCTGATGAGGTGCGTCGGCCCGTCGTCGTTGGCGAGGCCCCAGGCGACGACCCACCCGTCGGCGTCGTCGCCGTCGACTTGGACGACGGCGAACAGCCGGGGCGCGGTGTCGAGCACGAGCCCGCACAGCTCCTGGTCGAACAGCGAGTGAGGGTTTGGCGAGGATGCGGCGGTCATGGAAGTCTCCTGCCTGAGGGGGAGTTGGACGCGGAGCTGCCACCGGAAAGGGCAGCGTGCGGCCCTGACGCAGGATCAAAAGTAGCCAGTCGGTAGTATGTAGTCCACCGCCTCTAGGAAATCCATGGCGCTGCCACTCCAAAGGGTGAATCGCGCCGGCCGTGGCGAGCGAGGGAAGGGAGCAGCGGATGCCGCCCAGCAAGGTCCCGCCGAGCATCCGGCAGCGGCGACTCGGCGCAGAGCTGCGTCGGTTGCGCGAGCAGGCGGGCCTGTCGGTCACGCGGGCCGGAGAGCTGCACGGTACCCAGCAGTCCCGTATCAGCAACATCGAATCCGGCGGATACCCGGTGAGCGCGGACCGCGTACGAGCCCTCGCACGCCTCTACGGCTGCGCGGACGAGGCTCTGATCGAGGCGCTGACCGGCATGACCGGTGGGCGCACGCGGGGCTGGTGGGAGGAGTACCGCGAGATCCTCCCGGCCGGTGCGCTCGACCTGGCGGAACTCGAACACCACGCACGGTCGATGCGGATCGTCTCCGCCGTGCACATCCCTGGTCTGCTCCAGACGCCCGAGCATGCTCGTGCGCTTTTCCGTGACGTGGTCCCGCCCTTGTCGCCACCCGAGGTGGAGCACCTGGTCTCGCATCGCATCAAGCGGCAAGCCGTGCTCTATCGCGAGCGGCCGATTCCGCTGTCGGCCATCGTGCACGAGGCTGCCTTGCGGATCGGGTTCGGCGGTCCGGACGTGGCCCGTGCTCAGCTGGAGTACCTGTTGACCGCGAGCGAGTTCCCACACATCGACTTGCGGGTGATCCCGTTCGGCACCGGGAGCTACCCCAGCTCAGGTGCCGGGATCGTGTACTTCGTCGCCGACGTCGCACGGTTGGACAGTGTCCAGGTGGATGGGGACAGGTCCGAGTTCATCGACACCGAGCCGCAGCTGATCAAATATCGAGCTGTGATGGATCGGTTGGAGGCGAGCGCGCTCAAGCCCGACGCTTCCCGTGATCTCATCCGCCGTATCGCCCAGAGCATCTGAGACGGGAACAACCATGCTTGTCCACGACTGGCAGAAGTCCTCCTTCAGCGGCGACGCCGCCAACTGCATCTACCTCGCGACGGCCCTCGACGGTGGCATCAGGATCCGGGAGAGCGACGAGCCGGACGCCATCCTCACCACCACGCCGGACCGGCTTCGTGCCCTCATACGCCGCGCCAAGTCCGGGGCGTTCGACGACCTCGCAAAATAAATCTTCCCCGGGCTGTCACAAAACTCCGCCGGGCCGCGTCAGAGATGTGACGGAACAAGATCCGGAACGGAAGAGAGCACCCCATGAGCAACGAAGCGCGGATGGCCAACCCGGCGGTCGTGATCCCCGAGGCGATGCCGGCGATCCTCAGTGTCGCCAAGGCGGCGCGGAAGGGTGGCGTGCCCGAGAGCATCCTGGAGCTGGTGCACCTGCGGGCCAGTCAGATCAACGGCTGCAGCTACTGCGTGATCGGCGGCATAGCGAGCGCCAAGAAGGGCGGCGAGACCGACGAGCGCCTGCACGCCGTCGCCGCCTGGCGAGAGGCGCCGTACTTCTCCGACGCCGAGCGGGCCGCGCTGGAGCTGGCCGAGCACGTGACCCGGCTCGCCGACCGGGCCGTCGTCCCGGACGACGTCTGGAACGCGGCGGCGGCGCACTTCGATGAGAAGCAGCTGGCCTCGCTGGTCCTCTGGATCAGCCTGACCAACTTCTTCAACCGGATCAACGCCACCACCCGCCAGCCGGGTGGCGCCACCTGGTAACGGCTCCGGTGCGCTGAAGCAGGGCCGGGCCCGAACCGCTGACGGTTCGGGCCCGGCCGCAGGCCGTGGGGGCGGG
>NZ_JBFBDO010000045.1:0-39092 GCF_040683335.1 Kitasatospora sp. NPDC093806 | reverse complement strand
CCCGCGGGGGGGCCCCCCGGCCTACCGCCCCGGGGGGGCTGACGCGGGCCGGGCCCCCCCCCGCGGCGGCGCCGGCCCCGGCCGCATGCCGTGGGAGCGGCTCAGTACAGGGCCTCGCCCATCGGCGACTTCTCGCCCGTGATGTACGCGCGGATCGAGGCCAGGTACTCCTCCCGACCGACGCGGCCGTCGCCGTCGCGGTCCAGCGCGTCGAACGCGGCTCCCGCGTTCTCCACCCGATTGCCCAAGGCCTCGCGCAGCAGCGTGAACTGCGTCCGGTCCACGGCGCCGTCCCCGTCGGCGTCGGCGAGGTCGAACAGCGCGCCCAGGGCGTACTGGCAGATGTTGTCGAACTTGTCGGCGTCGACCCAGCCGGCGTACTCCTCGTAGGTCATCACGCCGTCGCCGTCGGCGTCCATCGCGGCCCAGGCGCGTTCGCCCCGGGCGAGCGCGGCGACCACCAGGGGATCGTCGTAGCCGCGCCCGGTGGCCACCCGGGTCCGTTCGATCCGGACGAAGTAGTCGTGCTTGGAGGCGATCCCGTCGCCGTCGGTGTCCAGCATCGCGTAGACGCGGGCCTTGGGGGTGGTGAGGGCGGTGCGGGGGAGTGGCATGGCGGAGGTCTCCTTCCTGGCGCCGGCCGGTCAGTGGGTGAGGCGAAGCACGAGGGTGGAGTCGACGGCGGTCTCCCCGAGCGGGGTGCCACAGCCGGTGCCGGTGCTGGAGCCCGCTCCCTTGATGGTGTCGAAGGCGAAGCGGGCGCTGTTGTCGGTGACGCGGCCGCTGACGACCAGTGAGGCGATGCCGGCCACCTTCTGGACGTCGACCCGGTCGAAGGAGAGGTTGGAGATCGTTCCGTCGGACCATTTGACCGTCGTGACCGACGTCAGCCCGTTCTGGTCGCCGGTGCAGACCGAATCCTGCATGCTGATCGTCCGCTCGAAGGTTCCGGTGGCGAGCGGTGCGCCGGCGCCGTCCACGCAGGTGATGGCGCCGGTCATGTCCAGGGTGTTGGCGATCGGGGTGTTGACGCCGCCCGGGGCGACCGCGGTGGCGAAGGTGCCGTGGGCGACCGTCGAGCAGGTGGCGTCGGTGGTGGGCTCGGCGGGGTGGATCGGGCCGGCGGCCCCGGTGAGCAGTGGTACCAGGGCCAGTAGCGGCAGGGCGGCCGACAGGGCACTGCGGACAGCGAGCTTCATGGGGTGGGCTCCCGTGGTCGAGGTGGCCGTCCGGCCACCTCGGCCATGATCGACGGCGGGGCCCACCGCACCCGGGCGCGACCGGTCGGTCGGCGAGGTGTTCGGATTCAGTCGGCGGTGCCGTGCCGTTCGTCGTCGCGGGCCCCGGTCAGGACGGCGTCGAGCAGGCCCGGGTAGCGGGCGTCGAGGTCGGCGCGGCGCAGGCGGAGCAGGTTCTCCCGGCCGGACGGCTGCTGGTGGATGACGCCGCTGTCGCGCAGCACCCGCCAGTGGTGGGTCATCGTCGACTTCGCGGTGACGCCTATCGCGGTGAGCACACTGCCGCAGTTGTGGTCCCCGCCGCCGTTCAGCACCCGGACGGCGGCGAGGCGGACGGGGTTGCCGAGGGCGGTCAGGACGTGGTCGATCCGGATCTGCTCGCGGTCGGGGTGGCGGTAGCTCATTGGCCCACCGTATCCCGACGATCGAACAGTGTCTGCCCGTCCCAAGTGGGGCTCACAAGGCCTCGGTTGATGATCCATCGAGGGGTCCGGTCTTGCCCAATCGTTCGATCGTACGTGAATATACGTACCGTCAGTCGGTGGACCTCACGAACGAGGAGCGCATCCGCATGCCCGCATCACCCCCCGAAGTCGCCCGACCCGCCCGCCTGGGCTGGATCCTGGCCCTGCTCGCCCTGGGGCAGGCCGTCTTCGCCCTGGACCTCAACATCGTCTTCGTCGCCTTACCCGAGATCGGCTCCGACCTCGGCTTCCCCGGCCAGACCCAGCAACTCGTGGTCAGCGCCTACGTCGTCTTCGCCGGCGGCTTCCTGCTGCTCGGCGGCCGGGCCTGCGACCTGCTCGGCCGGCGCCGGGTCTTCGTCGGCGCCCTCGTCCTCTACGCCCTGTCCTCGCTCGCCGGCGGACTGGCCCGCTCGCCCGAGGTGATCGTGGGCGCCCGGATCGTCCAGGGGGTCGGCGGGGCGCTGCTGCTTCCGTCGATCCTCTCGCTGGTCAACACGCTGTTCGAGGAGGGCCCGCGACGCAACCGCGCCCTCGCCGTCTGGGGCGGCGCGGGCGCCAGCGGGCTGACGCTCGGCGCCCTGCTCGGCGGCGTGCTCACCGAGAGCTTCGGCTGGCCGGCCGTCTTCTACGTCAACGTGCCGCTGGCCGGCGCCATCGCGGTCGCCGCCCTCCTCGTCATCCCGCGCGATCCGGCCCGCGCCGTCCGCCGGCGCTTCGACCTGCCCGGCGCGCTCACCGTCACGGTCGGCGCCACCCTGCTGGTGTTCGCCCTGGTCGAGGGGCCCGAACGCGGCTGGGCCGACCCGTGGATCCTCGGCGCGCTCGCCGTGTCCGTCCTCCTGCTGGCCGCCTTCGCCCTCGTCGAGACCCGCAGCGCCGACCCGCTGATGCCGTTCCGGCTGTTCCGCAACCGCAACCTCGGCGGGGCCGCGGCGATCACCTTCCTCTACATGGCCACCTTCGGCGTCCTGCCGTACTTCCTGACCGTGCTCCTGCAGAGCGTCCACGGCTACAGCGCGTTGCAGACCGGGCTGGCCTTCCTCGTCCCCTCGCTGGCGATCGCCGCCGGCACCCAGCTCGGCGAGCGGCTCACCACCCGGACCGGGCTGCGGCCCACTCTGCTCGGCGGGTTCGCGGTGGGCGCGGTCGGGACCGCCGCGCTGGCCGTCGGCTTCGACGCCGACGCGGGCTACCCGGCGCTGCTGCCGGGGCTGGTCGTCTCGGGCGTCGGCCAGGGCGTGGTCTGGACGGCGATGTGGATCGCCGCCGCGACCGGCACCGCCGCCCATGAGCAGGGGATCGCGAGCGGTGCGGCCTCGACCACCATGAACCTCGGCAATGCGATCGGCCTCGCGCTGTTCACGGCCGTTGCGGACCCCACTGGCGACGGGGTGAGTGGCGAGCAGTTGGCCCGCGCCACGGCGGACGGCGGGTTCCTGGTGGTGCTGCTCACGGCGGCGGGGATGCTGCTCGGACTGCCGCTCGCGCTCGCCCTGCGGCGGGGGAGTGCGGTGACGGCCGCCCCGGCGGATCCGGTCGAAGCCCCCGCCCCGGCCGGGCGCTGAAGGCACCCGCTACCATGTAATGCATGCAGATCGATAATGACCCTTACGTCTTGGTCGAGGGCGTGCCGGACGTCGCGACCTTCCGGCACCTGCGCACCGCCTCCGGCATGAGCGACCGCCCGGCCGAGGCGGTGGCCGCCGGGCTGCCGAACACCTGGTTCGGCGTGACCGTCCACCGCGACGGCGAGCCGATCGGGATGGGCCGGATCGTCGGGGACGGCGGCGTGGTGTTCCAGATCGCCGACGTCTGCGTCCTGCCCGACCACCAGGGCCGTGGGCTGGGCAAGCGGATCATGGCGCGACTCACCGCCGAGCTGGAGCAGCGCGCGCCCAAGGGGGCCTACGTCTCGCTGATCGCCGACGGGGACGCCCACCGCCTCTACGGCAAGTACGGCTTCGTGGAGACGGCCCCGTACTCGGTCGGCATGCACCGCCTGGTCTGAGGCTCGGGATCCCGGCTCCGCCCCCGCGCCCATGGCAGGGGCGGAGCCGGCCGGCTCAGCCGTGGATGCCCTGGCCCGGCGTCAGGATCCCCGCCGGGTCGAAGCGGCGCTTGGCCGACACCGCGCGCCCCCAGCGGGTGCCGTAGTGGCGCCGCCAGTCGGACCGGGTCAGGCCGGGGATCGCGCCGATCAGGTAGCGCTTGCCGCCCAGCTCCACCGCGCGGTCGTACAGCCGCCGGTTGCGGCGCAGCGCGGCGGCGTGGTCGGTGCCGGGGGCGGGGAAGGAGAGCAGGTCGAAGTGGAAGCCGATCGGCTCCTCCGGCATCACCGTCATCGGCCGGGTCAGCACGTCCGTCCGGTACGGGTAGAACAGCAGCAGCCCGGCGCCCAGGTCCTCGGCCGTGAGCAGTGCGGTGGCCTCGCGCATGAACGTTTCGGTGGTCGAGGCGGGCAGGAACAGGCTCAGCCAGGGCTTGGGCTGACCCCAGAGGCCGGCCGCCTTCAGGTACCCGGCGAAGCCGTCCACCCGGAACGCGTACTCCCGCGCCGTCTGGTCCGTGAACGTCGTCTCGGCCGCCACGCAGCGCAGGCCGCGCACCAGGGCCGCCCGGTCCGGCGCGGCGGCGCCGTCGTAGTGGACGACGCCCTCCACCTTGTACCGCCAGCCGGTGCCGGCCGCGTTCCGGACCGCCTCGCCGACCTGGAGGTCGAACCGCCGCTCCGCCATCAGCTTCTCCTGGTCCGCCAGGTAGGCGGCCAGGTCGTCGTAGAACAGGTTGAGGACCAGCGCCCGCTCGCGGGCCCGCACCAGGCGCAGGGTGGCGCGGACGATGATCCCGGCCTGCCCGCCGCCGCCCAGCACGGCCTCGAACAGCTCCCGGTTGGCGCGCGGGGAGGCCGTCACCAGCTCGCCGGTGCCGGTGACCACGTCCACCGACTCGACGGTGTCGACCTGGAAGCCGTGCCGCTGCACGCCGCCGCCGATCCCGCCGACGCTCAGCGTGCCGCCGACCGACAGGTGCAGGTAGTCCGTCAGGCAGGGCGGGGTCCAGCCCTGGGCGAGCGCGGCGTCGGTCAGCTGGGCCCAGGTGACGCCCGCCTCCACCACGGCCCGGCCGGGGGTGATCCGGACGATCCGGTCCAGGCCGCGTGCGTCGATCGCGACGCCGCCGCGGGCACCGGCCTGGCCGTAGCTGGAGTGCGACTCCAGCTCGGCGGCGGCGCCGGTGCCGCCCGTGCCGCCGCCGCTCTGGCCGTTCATCGCGACCGGGATGCGGTGCCGCCGGGCGAAGGCGACCACCTCGGCGACGTCGCGCACCGACCCCGGGCGCAGGACGGCGCGCGGGGCGGCGGTCACCAGGTGGCCGAAGTCCCCGCCGAACCGCGCGAGCGTGCCGGCGTCGACCACCATCGTCCCGTCCAGCCGGGGCAGCGCCGCGAGCTGGGCGGCGGCGTCACCGTCGGCCGGCGTCTCGGCCGGTGCGTCGGTCGGCGCGTCGACGGCCCAGGAACGGCCGACGGTGTTCCACCCGATGACGGTGGCCGCCGCGCCGACGATCACACCGCGGCGGGACAGGGATGACTTGCTCATTGCAGAAATTCTCCGATCAATCGTCATATGAGCAGTGTTGTATCGCAGTCGGTAGGTACGCGCGCAATACCCCGGGTCGTGAACGATGCGACAACGGTGCCGGATAGCCTTGGCCGCATGTTTGTCCTGGAACTGACCTACACCTCGTCGCTCGACCGCATCGACGCCCTGCTGCCCGCCCACGTGGAGTGGCTCGGCCGGCACTACGCCGACGGCACCTTCCTCGCCTCGGGGCGCAAGGTGCCGCGCGACGGCGGGGTGATCCTCGCCGTCGGGACCGACCGGGCCGCGGTCGAGGAGATCGCCCGCACCGACCCGTTCGCCGCCGAGGGCCTGGTCGAGTACCGGGTGACGGAGTTCATCGCCACCACCGTCGCCCCCGCCCTCGACGCCTACCGGCAGCAGCTCCCCGCCTGAGGACCCGCCCGCCGGCCCCGTCGGCCCCGCCGACCCGCGCCCGCGCCCGGCCCCGTCGGCCCGGCCCGCCCCCGCCCCGGTTCGGAGCCCGGTCGTGCACTGGCTACGATCGGTGAGCACGGGGCAAGGAAAGCGCCGGGCCGCGGGCCGGCGCACGGCGAGAAATCCAGTGGGAGAAGACGATGGCACACGTACGGGCCGGGCAGCCGGCGCAGCCGGGCGACCTGGTGGACGTGGCGCGGCTGGTGACGGCCTACTACACCCTGCACCCGGACCCGGAGGAGCCGGGCCAGCGCGTGGCCTTCGGTACCTCGGGCCACCGCGGCTCCTCACTGGACGCGGCGTTCAACGAGGACCACATCGCCGCCACCACTCAGGCGATCTGCGAGTACCGGGCCGCCCAGGGCGTCACCGGCCCGCTGTTCCTCGGCGCCGACACCCACGCCCTGTCCGAGCCGGCCAAGGCCACCGCCGTCGAGGTGCTGGCCGCCAACGGCGTCACCGTCCTGCTGGACAGCGCCGACGGCTACACCCCGACCCCCGCCGTCTCGCACGCCATCCTGGCCCACAACCGGCGCAGCCCGCAGGCGCTGGCCGACGGCATCGTGGTCACCCCGTCGCACAACCCGCCGCGCGACGGCGGCTTCAAGTACAACCCGCCGAGCGGCGGCCCGGCCGGCTCCGAGGCCACCGGCTGGATCCAGGACCGCGCCAACGCCCTGATCCGCGAGGGCCTGCGCGGCGTCAAGCGGGTGCCGTACGCGCGCGCCCTGGCCGCGCCGACCACCGGCCGGCACGACTACGTCACCGCCTACACCGAGGACCTGGTCTCCGTCCTGGACCTGGACGCGATCCGCGCCGCCGGCCTGCGGATCGGCGCCGACCCGCTGGGCGGCGCCTCGGTCGCCTACTGGGGCCGGATCGCCGAGACCCACCGCCTCGACCTCACCGTGGTCAACCCGGTCACCGACCCGACCTGGCGCTTCATGACGCTGGACTGGGACGGCAAGATCCGGATGGACTGCTCCTCGCCCGCCGCGATGGCCTCGCTGATCGCCCGCCGGGACGAGTACGCGATCGCCACCGGGAACGACGCCGACGCCGACCGGCACGGGATCGTCACCCCCGACGGCGGCCTGATGAACCCCAACCACTACCTCGCGGTGGCGGTCGACTACCTCTACCGCCACCGCGCCGACTGGCCGGTGGACGCGGCGGTCGGCAAGACGCTGGTCTCCTCCTCGATGCTCGACCGGGTCGCGGCCGACCTCAAGCGCGAGCTGGTCGAGGTGCCGGTCGGCTTCAAGTGGTTCGTCGACGGTCTGCGGGAGGGCTCGATCGCCTTCGGCGGCGAGGAGTCGGCCGGGGCCTCCTTCCTGCGCCGCGACGGCGGGGTCTGGACGACCGACAAGGACGGCATCCTCCTTGCTCTGCTGGCCGCCGAGATCACCGCGGTGACCGGCCGCACGCCGAGCGAGTACTACCGCGACCTGACCGACCGCTTCGGCGCCCCCGCCTACGCCCGGGTGGACGCCCCGGCGGACCGCGAGCAGAAGGCGCTGCTGTCGCGCCTGTCGCCGGAGCAGGTCAAGGCCGGGGACCTGGCCGGCGAGCCGGTCACCGCCGTGCTCACCGAGGCCCCGGGCAACGGCGCGTCCATCGGCGGCATCAAGGTGTGCACCGAGAACGCCTGGTTCGCGGCCCGCCCGTCCGGCACCGAGGACGTGTACAAGATCTACGCCGAGTCCTTCCACGGCGCCGAGCACCTGGCCCGGGTCCAGGAGGAGGCGCGCACCCTGGTCAACGAGGTGCTCGCCGGTCCGACGGCCTGAGGCCTGAGTTTCGGCTCGGCCGGAGGGGTGCGCCCCCACCGGCCGGGCCGAGACAGTCCGTCACGCCACCAGGACCGGCCCGGCGTCCCGGAGCCCGGTGTCCCGGAGCTCGGTGACCCGGCCGGCGGCCAGCTCCAGGTGCGCGCCGGTGAAGCGGCTCCGCAGTCGGCGGTCGTGGGTGACCACGACGACCGCGCCCGCGTAGCCGGCCAGCGCCCCCTCCAACTCCTCCACCAGGGCAGGGGAGAGGTGGTTGGTCGGCTCGTCCAGCAGCAGCAGGTCGACGGGCTCGCTGACCAGCCGGGCCAGCTCGATCCGGCGCCGCTGCCCGTAGGACAGCTCGCCCACCGTCAGCCGCAGGTCCGCCGGGCCGAACAGGCCGAGCGACAGCAGCCGCTCGGTGTGCTCGTCCTGGTCCCCCGGGCGGCCGTGGGCGAACGCCTGCGGGACGGTCAGGCCGGACGGCCACGGCGTCTCCTCCTGCCGGAGGTAGCCGACGGCCCCGCGGGTGCGGACCGACCCCTCGTCGGGGGCCAGTTCGCCGGCCAGGACCCGCATCAGCGTCGTCTTGCCCGCGCCGTTCGGACCGGTGACCAGCAGCCGCTCCCCGGCGCCGAGCCGCAGCGACGGCACGGACAGCCGGCGGCCGACGCGGACGCCGTCGAGCTGCGCCGCCCAGCCGTTGCCGGCTTCCGCCGTGGTGGTGGCCGTTTCCAGCCGGGCGGCGAACACCAGCGGCTCGGGCGGCGGCGCGACCGGGTTGTCCGTCAGCCGCGCCACCCGCTCCTTGGCGTTGCGGATCCGGACCATCGCCCCGTGCCCGCGGCCGCGCGCCCGGAAGCCGCCGTGGCCGAACACCGAGAGCGGCACCTTGCGGGGGATCGCCCCCAGCCGGGCCGTGTTGGTCTCGGCCAGCTCGCGGTTGCGGACCAGCTCCGCGCGCCAGTCCTCGAACTCCCGCAGCCGGCGGCGTCGTTCGGCGGCCTTGGTGGCGAGGTAGCCCTCGTAGCCGTCGCCGTGCCGGGTCACCCGGCCCTCGCCGACCTCCAGGATCGTCGTGGTGACGCGCTCCAGGAACACCCGGTCGTGGGTGACCGCGAGCACGGTGCCGCGGTGGGCCCGCAGGTGCGCCTCCAGCCAGTCCACCGCCTGGTCGTCCAGGTCGTTGGTGGGCTCGTCGAGCAGCAGCAGCTCCGGCCGGGACGCCAGCGTCGCGGCCAGCGCCAGCCGGGACCGTTCACCGCCCGACAGCGTGCCCAGCGCCCGGTCCCGGGCCAGGCCGGGCAGGCCGAGCCCGTGTAGCGCGATGTCGACCCGGGCGTCGGCCTCGTAGCCGGCGCGCGCCTCGTACCGGGCGACGAGGCGGGCGTACGCGTCCAGCGCGGGGGCGAGCTCCGGACCCGCCAGGCCCCGGAGCCCGGCCTCGGCGACGCGGATCTCCGCCTCCAGCACCCGCAGCTCGGCCAGCGCCAGGTCCACGGCGTCCTGGACGGTGGCCTCGGGCGGCAGGGCGAGCGACTGGGCGAGGTAGCCGAGTCCGCCGGGCGCGACCACGGTCAGCTCGCCGTGGTCCGGCCGGTCCAGCCCGGCGATCAGTCGCAGCAGGGTCGACTTCCCGGCCCCGTTGTCGCCGATCACACCGGCCTTCTCGCCGGGCCGGAGGCTGAAGGAGACGCCGTCCAGGACCACGTGGTCGTCGAAGCGGCGGGTGACGTCCTGAAGGGTGAGTTGCGCGGTAAGCAAAGGAGAGTCCCCTGTTCTCGGCCCGAGGCCGATCGGAACGGTTCGGTGGACACCTCCGCGCACGCCAGGGCAGCCCACGACGGTGGACGGCAGCAGCACGGAGGGGAGAGCGCGAGGGCGGAGCGAAGCTCAACGCCGGCGCGCGGGGACTGTCACAGGGAACCCATGCGCAGCACCGTAGACCCGTGGTCCGTGCGCCTGCAATCGATTTATTCGGAGCCTCTTTCGCGTACTGCTCAGCGGGGCGGGCGCGGCTTGATGGCGAACCAGAGCGAGACCGGTGAGTCGAGCGGGACGATCGTGTCCTTCGCCGGATCGGTGCGGATGGCCTGGCCGTCGGGGACGGTGGTGGTTTCGAGGCTGACGGGCGTCACCTTGGTGAAGTGCGCGGCGGCGAGGGCCTGTTCGGCGGCGGCCCGGGTCAGGCCGGCGACGGCGGGGATGCGGCCCTTGCCGTCCGAGACCCGTAGGAGGACGGTGGCGTCCGGCGGCACCGCCGCCCCGGCGCCGGGGTCGGTGGCGACCACCTGGAGGGCGGGGGCGCCGCCGGCGGTGACGGTCCGGGCGGTCGAACGCAGGCCGAGCGCCTTGAGCTTCTCCTCGGCGGCGGACTGGCTCAGGCCGGCCAGCACGGGCAGCACGATCGGGCGCGGGGAGGGGGACGGCGACGGGGAGGGCGAGGGGGAGGGGGAAGGGGACGGCGAGTGGGACGGGGAGCGGGTCACCGAGGGGGACTTGGACCTGGACGGAGAGGGGGACGGGGACGGTGATGGCGGGGGCTTCACCGTGCCGCCGTCGGGCCTTCCGCTGCTCGTCGAGGTGGCCGTGGTGACCGGGGTGGGGCTCGGCTGTGGGGGCGGGGACGAGGCGCTGTCGCCGCCGCCGCTCCGGCCGAGGCCGAGGGCCGCCACGATCGCGACGAGGACCGCGATCACCGCCACCACTACGGCGATCACCAGCGGTCCGCACCCGCTGCCCCGGCGGCCTGGTGGCTGTTGCCCGCGCGGCTGCGGCTGCGGCTGCGGTTGCGGTTGCGGCTGTCCGGTGGCCCGGCCGTTGTTCCTGTTCCCGTTCCCCTGGCCGCCGGGCCGACCCGAGCCGTCGCCGGTCCGGCTGACGTCGAGGTCGAGCTGCCCCGGCACGTCCACCGCGAACGCCGCGCAGGCCGCGCCCTGGTGGGCCGAGGTGGCGACCACGCGCAGCGCGACCCCGAACCGCGAGTACCGCGCGCCCTGCACTTGCGCGGCCAGGTCCGCGCCGGGGACGCCGAAGCGGGAGGCGATGTCCAGGCCGGTGCCGAGCAGATCGGGTGGCGTGGTGTAGCGCAGCTCGACCCGGCGGATCCCGCCGGAGGCCAGCGGTGCCCCGACGGCCTGCCGGTCGAAGTCCAGCCACCCCTCGACAGGTTCGACCGGCGCGACGTGGTAACCGGTGGCGCGCGGTCCGACGTTGTGGATGAGCAGGTCGATCAGGACGGTACCGCCCGCGAGCCCGAGCCGGCGCTCCGGCTCGCACCAGGCCCGTACGCCGGCGTCGGCGCCCGCGCGCAGGTCCGTCCCGCAGTACTCGCCCGGGCAGTAGCAGCCGAGTCGCTCGGCGCCGTCGGCGCGGGTGCCGCACAGGTCGCAGTAGATCGCCATCGGACGTCCCCCTCGGTCCCGTCCAGACCCCGGTCCGCTCCCGGGGTACCCGCCCGCTGACCCGGACAACCGCCACCACGCGGACCGCGACCGGCCCGTGACAGGTCGACCGCGCACCCGTCATCAGTCCGAAGGAATCATTCGACTGCTGGGCGTCACCGAATTCTCCATCGCCACATCGGAATCACTCGACCCGGATCTCCCAGTGGCGGAAGCGAATCCCAGGTGTTCCGAAAGGGCAATGGTGAACGGATTTCGGTCAAGCGGAAAAGTGGAGTCGGGAGTCGCGATCGGCGGCCGGACGGCGGCGGAAAATCCTGCTCCCGGGGCCCTGAACACCCGGGTCTCGCGCGCGACGTGGCGCCACGGCGGGCCGTCCGTCGGCCTGGCATCCCGGCGACGCCCGGGGGGAAGGTGGGTATTTCTCCCCGTCGGTCTCGATTCCCGGTTCGTGGCCGGAATCATCGGTGGCACCTGAAAGGGCTTCTCATTCCCGGGACTTTCCACGGCCTTTTGCCGGAAGCTGGACGCCGGGCGCCGCCGCGCGGCAGGTGTCCGGCGTGACCATCGCCGCGGAGGCGGTGCGCGCGCCAGGGAACGGGGGAAATGTGAGCACGTTCAAGCGAATCGTCGGCCTGCTCGTCGCGGTGTCGGCCATGTGTACGGGGGCTCTGGCGACCGCCGGGCAGGCCCAGGCCGCCGGTGTCTCGTGGGGTGAGCTGCGGTTCATGACCGGGAACCGCACGGTGTGCCTGGACGCCGGCGCGGCGGGGACCGCCCCGGTGGTGTGGGGCTGCAACGGCAACAACTACCAGCTCTGGAAGTTCACCCGGGTCAGCGGCGCCTCCTGGTACAAGACCTACAACGTCGAGTCCATCCAGTTCCCGGGCCGCTGCCTCGACGGGTGGCCCAACAACAGCGGGCCCAACGGGATGACCCGGCTGACCATGTACGCGTGCAACGGCGGGTGGAAGCAGCAGCAGTGGAAGGCCTCGGTCCAGACCGGCGGCGGTGGCTGGCTCTGGCTGCAGAACGCCTACACGAACCAGTGCATCGACATGTGGGGGTCGCGGACGAGCTGGGGTACCCCGATCGTCACCTACGGCTGCCGCTTCAAGGTGGACAACCAGGCCTTCCGCTACACCGCGGGTCTCTGACCCGGGCCTGAACCTTCGCAACGGTCCGTCGGTCCGTCCGACGGGCCGTTGCCCCCCTCCCACCCCACCACCCGCCGCCCCGGCCCGGCTCGCCGGTGGGGTGCGGAGGCGGGAGAATGGTGCGCGGAGTCCGCACCGGGGCCGGAGCCCACCCGGGCCGGGGTGCGGGCAGGGACAGCGATGAGCCAGTTACCCGCCGACAACGAGGACGGCCGGCTGCTCGCCGGGCGCTACCGGCTGATCGAGCAAATCGGCCGAGGCGGCATGGGGATCGTCTGGCGGGCCCGCGACGAGCTGCTGGGCCGCGAGGTCGCCGTCAAGGAGGTCAGCGTCCGCGGCCTGCCGCCGGAGGAGACGGCCGTCCTGTACGCCCGGATGCAGCAGGAGGCGCGGGCGGCGGCCCGGATCCGGCATCCGAACGTGATCACCGTCCACGACGTGCTCCAGGAGGACGGCCGGCCCTGGATCGTCATGGAGCTGGTCGACGGCCGCTCCCTCGCGGACGTCCTCAGCACCGAGGGCACCCTGCTTCCCCGGGAGGCCGCCCGGATCGGCACGGCCGTGCTCGCCGCGCTGGACAGCGCGCACCGGCTCGGGATCCTGCACCGCGACGTCAAACCGGCGAACGTGCTGCTGGAGCGCAGCGGGCGGGTGGTGCTCACCGACTTCGGCATCGCGCGGCTGGAGGGATCCCCCGGGCTCACCCGGACGGGGGACATCGTCGGATCACCCGACTACCTGGCTCCGGAGTGCGCGGCGGGCAACCGGCCGGGGCCGTCCGCGGACCTGTGGTCGCTGGGCGCGACCCTGTACACCGCGGTCGAGGGGCAGTCGCCGTTCCGGCGTTCCTCGACGCTGAGCACGCTGCGCGCCGTGATCTCGGACCCGCTGCCCGAACCGCGCCACGCGGGGGCGCTCGCGCCCGTCATCGTGGCCCTGCTGCGCAAGGACCCGGAGGAGCGTCCCACGGGCGGTCAGGCGCAGCAGTCGCTCGAAGCGGTGGCGGCCGGGACGACGGGCTCCCGGCCGGACGAACACCCGGAGCCGGACGAGCACCCGGAGACGGAGGTGATCCGGCCCGGGGAACCGGAGGGGCCCGCCGGGGAGCCGCCCGCCGAACCACCGACCGAACCACCGACCGAGCGGACCAGCACGTCGACCCACCCGACGCCCGTGCCCGTACCCGCTCCCGAGCCCTCGCCCACACCCGTGCCCGCGCCCTCCGCGGGCGGGCGCGGGCGCCGTGCCCGGCTGCTCGCCACCCTGGCCGCCGTGCTGGCGGTGGCCGCGATCGCGGGGCTGACGGTGGCGCTCGTCCTCAAGGGGACGAAGCCGGCCCCGTCGTCGGTCCAGCCGACCGTGACCGTGACCGTCACCCGCGCCGCGAGCCCGACCCCCGCACCGGGGACCCCCGTCATCACCGGCTGGACGGCCTACCGGGAGGGTCCCGTCCTGGTGTACCTCAGCGTCCGCTACACCGAGTCCCCCGGCGCCCCCGTGACCGGCTTCGGCTTCACGGGCGTCAACGGCTCCGGCATCGGCGAGGAGGACCACGACCTCGCCCACCCCTCCTTCGGCCGCGTCCTCCCGGGGCGGATCGACTACCCGTTCAACCTCTCCTGCGACGTGGCCCCGAAGACCGAGACCTACGTCAAGTTCTGGGTCTTCACCACGGACGGCCTCCGCAGCACCGTCGTCGCCCACCTGACCTGCTAAAAGAGCTTGCCCGGACGGACGGGATCACGTTGGGTGGCGGCATGACGAACCTGTACACCGACCGACTGCTGCTCCGCCGCTGGCGTGAGTCCGACCTCGAACCGTGGGCGGTGATGAACGCCGATCCCGAGGTGCGCGAGCACCTGGGGGAGGTCCTCACCCGGGAGCAGAGTGATGCCTCGGTCGCCCGCTTCGAGGCGGCGTTCGACCGGCGTGGGTACGGGTGGTGGGCCGTCGAGGTGCGGGAGAGCGGGGAGTTCGTCGGGTTCGCGGGTCTGGACGAGGTGGACGAGGGGCTGCCGTTCGGCGGGGTGGAGATCGGGTGGCGGCTCGCTCGTCCGGCCTGGGGCCGCGGCTACGCCACCGAGGCCGCGCGGGCCGTCCTCGCGCACGGCTTCGAGGTGCTCGCGCTGCCCGAGATCCTCGCCGTCACGACGGCGTCGAACGTCCGCTCGCAGGCGGTGATGCGCCGGCTCGGCATGACCACCGACCCGGCCGAGGACTTCGAGGACCCGAGCGAGCCGGAGGGGCCGCTGCGCCACAACGTCCTGTTCCGCATCACCCCCTGAGCTGAGGTCACCCCCGCTGACGACTCCTCGGGGCGGGTCGGCCGGTCGGCGGGGGTCGGGTGGCGGGGGTCGATCGGCGGGTGCGAAACAGGCCTGCTGGCGCATTGTCATGTGCAAATTGAACGAGATATTACTTATGGGTAATCTCAGGGTGTCCCGCGGATGATCATGCATCACCCGCCATGCTCTGAAGGAACTCCACGTGTCCCGTCCCGGCTCCCGCCGCTCCGGTCGCGTCCTGCGCGCCGCCCTCGCCGCCGCTGCGACCACCACCCTGCTCGCCGTCGTCCCGTCCGCGCCGGCCCACGCCGCCGCCGCGCCCGCGCCGGCCCCCGCCCCCCACCTCGACGCCGTCGAGCGCGTCCTGCGCGAGGTCTCGCCCGGGCTGGAGGGCACCGTCTGGCAGCGCACCGAGGGCAACAGCCTCGCCGGTGCCGGCACCGCCGACGGCCGCGGCGACTGGCTGCTCCAGACGCCCGGCTGCTGGGGCGACGCCACCTGCGCCGACCGGCCCGGCACCCGCGCGCTGCTCGCCAAGATGACCGCCGACGTCGCCGCCGCCACCCGCAGCGTCGACCTCTCCACCCTCGCGCCGTTCCCGGAGGGTGGGTTCCAGGACGCCCTGGTCGCCGGTCTCAAGGCCTCGGTCGCCGCCGGAAACCGCC
Source organism: Kitasatospora sp. NPDC093806 (assembly GCF_040683335.1). NCBI lineage: Bacteria > Bacillati > Actinomycetota > Actinomycetes > Kitasatosporales > Streptomycetaceae > Kitasatospora > Kitasatospora sp. NPDC093806. The sequence continues at coordinate 24,049 of NZ_JBFBDO010000045.1, read as the reverse complement.
CGGTCGTGCGGATCCTGGTCGGCGCCGCCCCGGTCTACCACGCCAACCAGCTGCCCTCCCGCTACCGGGACGAACTGGTCGCCAAGCTCGGCCCGGCCGCCGCCTCGGTCAGCCTGAACGTCGCCTCGATGACCACCTCGCGCACCGCGTTCTCCTGGAACCACTCCAAGCTCCTGGTGGTCGACGGACGCACCGTCATCGCCGGCGGCATCAACAACTGGAAGAGCGACTACCTCGACACCACCCACCCGGTCTCGGACGTCGATCTGGCGCTCAGCGGCCCGGGTGCGACCACCGCCGCCCGCTACCTGGACACCCTGTGGGAGTGGACCTGCGGCCGGGTCGGCGTGTTCGACAGCGCCTGGTTCGCCTCCTCGGACGGCGGCGCCTGCCGTCCGTCGATCGAGCGCGAGCTCAACCCGCCGGCCGCCGCCACCGGCAGCGTCCCGGTGATCGCCGTCGGCGGCCTCGGCGTCGGCATCAAGGACAACGACCCCAAGTCCGCGTACCGGCCCGGTCCGGTCGCCGGGGCGGCGGACGCCAAGTGCAGCCCGCTCACCCTGCACGACAACACCAACGCCGACCGCGACTACGAGACGGTCAACCCCGAGGAGAACGCGCTGCGCGCCCTCGTCGGCAGCGCCCAGCGGCACATCGAGATCTCCCAGCAGGACGTGAACGCCAGCTGCCCGCCGCTGGCCCGCTACGACTCCCGCCTCTACGACACGCTGGCCGCCAAGCTCGCCGCCGGCGTCAAGGTGCGGATCGTGGTCAGCGACCCGGCCAACCGCGGCACCATCGGCAGCGGCGGCTACTCGCAGATCAAGTCCCTCAACGAGATCAGCGACGTCCTGAAGGCCCGCCTCACCGCCCTCACCGGCGACCAGGGCAAGGCCGGCGCCGCGCTGTGCGGCAACCTCCAGCTCGCCACCTTCCGCGCCGCCCCGACCGCGACCTGGGCCGACGGGCACCCGTACGCGCTGCACCACAAGCTGGTGTCGGTCGACGACTCGGCGTTCTACATCGGCTCGAAGAACCTCTACCCGGCGTGGCTGGAGGACTTCGGCTACATCGTCGAGGACCGCAACGCGGCCGGCCAGCTCGACCGCGACCTGCTCGCCCCCGAGTGGAAGTACTCGCAGGCCACCGCGACCGTCGACTGGGCCACCGGCACCTGCCGCGCCTGATCCCGGTCCCGACCGCCGGTCCTGACCCGCGGTCATCCCGTCGCCGGCCCCGGCGGACGCTCCCCGTGACGTCCGCCGGGGCCGGCGGCGTTCCGGGGGGCGTTCTCGTGGGCGGTGCGGTCAGTGGGGTGGGGCGCGGCTTCGAGCGCGGCGCGTTCGCGTTCGCGCTCGCGGGTCCGGCAGGGGAGGTTCCGGGTGAGCGCGTCGCTGCAGTTGGCGGCGGCCATCCGGTGCAGCAGCCCGGCCAGCCGGGCGGCGAGCGGGCGGCCCCAGGCCCGCAGGGCGGCGTCGGCCCGGGCGTCGACGCGTTCGACGAGGTCGCAGAGCCGGGTGACGAGGTGGGCGGTACCGCGAAGGGCGCGACGGAGGTGGTTCACGGGAATGCAACCGGCACGTCACCCGGCCGGTTCCGGGCGTCGGCCGAGTGGCCGGTGGCACACCCGTCGCCGCACGCCCCTCGCCCGGGGTCCGCGCCGAGGCGGGGGTGGACGCGTCAGTTCCCGGGCGCGCCCGGCTCGTGATGGTTCCGCCGGCGCTTCCACAGCCTGGCGATGCCGAACAGGAGCAGCAGGAAGACGACGCAACCGCCCAGCTCGACCAGGAAGACCGCCGTGGGATCGAAGCGGCGGAAGGCGTCGGTGGTGTTCACCGCGATCGCGGCGACCGGCCAGAGGGCGAGGATGCAGTACAGGACGCGCGTCCCGAGCCCGAAGACCTGCACCGGTTGCGGCAGTCGCAGCCACCCTCCACTCCCCGGGCGGGCGTCCGCCGGTGCGGCGGGCGGCTCCGGTGGCCGGTAGGCGGCGGCCCGGTGACCGAGGCCCCAACGGGTCTCGCCGTCGTCGAGGACCAGGAGGGAGCGGGAGGAGGGGCCGAGCGTGGTCTCCCGACCGAGCCAGCCCGTGGCCCCGGCCAGTCGGGGCACGGTCTCCCTGACGGTCGCCGCGGCGGCGAAGCGGGCGGCGTACTCCTGGAAGACGACCGTGCCGGGCCCCTCCTCCTCCGAGGGGTCGGCTGTCTCGGGGTCCAGGCGGAACCCCGACTGCCAGGCGACCCCGCTCTCCTCCTCGTTCCCCGTGCGGATGCTCCAGGTCAGGACGGTGTCACCGAGCCGGACGCGGGTCCAGGAGACCGCTCTGGGGTCGGACGGGTCGGTGATCAGCGGATGCGGCGACATCCGCAGCCAGGCGTTCGGCAGCAGCGCGCGTCGTCCGATCACCCCGAACAGGACGCACCACCAGAGCAGCAGCAGGACGCCGGAGAGAAGCAGTCCGGGGACACCCGCGATCGGGGCGTCCGGACGCATGCGCGTCAGGTCGGGCTCGGCGAACACGCCCCGGTCTGGATGCTCGATGTCGAGCAGGATCCGGACGTGGTCCCCGGGGGCCAGCTGGTCGAGCCGTCCGCGCTCGTCGGGGACCGGCACCGACAACTCCGGGCGTCCGGCCGGGTGTACGGCGAGGGAGGCGTCGCCGAAGCGTGCCACCGTGCCGTCGGTCCAGCGGGCCCCGGCGGCGAGCAGGGTGTCGTGCCTGGTGATCAGCTCCCGTTCGACCGGCTGCTGCGCGGTGATGAAGACGACCGGGGCGACCCACAGTGCCGGCAGCGCCATCGCCCAGCCCGCCGCCACCGACCGGCGGGTGCGGCGGGCCGCCTGCTCGGCCACGTCCCGCAGTTCGGCGGGCGTCGGGGGGTGGGGCCGCGGCGGCGTGGGGGCGGTTCGTCCGGCCCGTGGCGCGAGGGCGGAGGCGATCAGCCAGGCGGCGCCGAGCAGCACGGTGACGGCGAGCGGGACGAGCACCTCCCAGCGCGGCGCCCGGTGCCACGGCACGAACAGCACGGTACCCAGCGACCAGGCCCCGGCCAGCACGGCGGCGCACCCCGTCCCGAAGGTCCATGCCGTCGCCCGCCGGCCGGTCCGCTCTGCCGGCGGCCGTTCCTCCTTCGGCGGATCCTCGTACCACTCGCTCACGGCGCCCCCTCTGTCCCCGGCAGCCTCACCGGTCTCGCCGGTCTTGCCGGACCACGCTAGGCGCTCCCGCCGGACCGGTCCAGGCATCCGGGCGTGGTCGGCCGCCACCCGCCGTTACCCGCAGCGGTGGGCGAGCAGGGCGGTGGCGATGGCGACCTGGGTCGGCTCCAGGGCCGTCCGGCCGTCCTCGATGTCCCACAGGGCGTTCTGCAGGACCCGGCCGAGCGTCCACCCGGCGGCCCGGGCGCGGTCCAGGCCGACGGTCCCGGTCAGCAGGTCGAAGCGGCGCAGCACGGTGCGTTCGGCGTCGGCCCCGCCGAGGACGGTTTCCCACCGCTGGTCGAGGGCGGGCAGCAGCTCGAACCCCGGGTCACCGGCCAGGGGTTCGGGGTCGATGACGAGCCACGGCTGCCGCTCGCCGGCCAGGACGTTGCCGTCGTGCAGGTCCCAGTGCAGCAGGCGGTCCCCGGGTTCGTCGAGCAGTTCGGCCACCGCCGCCGCGCAGGAGCGGACCAGCCGCCGCTCGTCGGGGTCGCGCAGCGCGGGGACGGCCCGGGGCGTGTCGTCCAGCATCGCGGAGGCGAGGTCGCCGAGCCGGCGCAGGCCGGGCGGCGCGGGGACGGCGGTCAGCCGGGCCATCAGTTCGGCGAGGACCGGCAGGGCGGTGTCGTCGTCGGTGACCGCGGCGAGTGACCGGGTGGCGTCCAGGCGCTCCAGCAGCTGGGTGCCGGTGGCGGCGTCGTGGTCGAGCAGGAGGACGGCGCCGTCGCCGCGCCAGGCTCGCAGTCCGGCGGCGACCCCGGCGGTCTCGGCGCGGACCTGCTGCAGTCGCAGTACGGCGGGGGAGCCGTCCTCCCGCCGGACGGGCAGGACGAGCGAGGCCATGCCGTGGTCGGGCGGGCCGTCCGGTCGCAGGGCCCAGCGTTCCAGGAACTCCGTTGTCAGTGCGGGGAGTTCGCCGATCCAGGCGCGTTCGGCGGTGCCGAGGGCGCCGTAGTCGGCGGCGAAGGCCGGGGGAATGGTGATCGGGGCGGGGGCGGGGGCGGGGGCGGTGACGGCGTCGGGGGTGGCGGCGGGGTCGGGCGTGTTGACGGCGGCGGGGTCGGGCGTGGTCATCGGAGCCTTCCTCGGTGGGGCTGCTCCCGCCCCGACCGGATCCGACTCTCGCACGGCCCGTCCGGGGGATGGAATCCGGGGTTCGGATACGGAATAGGTCATCTGATGGTGTTTCGGTCGCCGGGTGCGCGGAGAGTGGACCCCGGCACCCCGGATGGGGGGCCGGGGTGCCAACCCGAGCAGGGTGTGACGTCGGCGCTCAACCGGCAATGCCCATGCCATTGTTACAAGATGTCCAGAACTTCTCCACAGCTGCCCGTGGGGCCCTAACATCCTGCGCGGATGCTCGGGTGCGTACCTCCCGGCGCCGCTCCGTGTGTCCGTGCCCCGAGGCAACGCTCGACGCAACTCGCTTGTGAGGAACCGTGTCTGACTGGTCGTTGGCAATCGACTTCGGCACCTGCTTCACCACCGCCGCCGTCCGCCCGGCGCAGTCCGACGCGGTCTCGGCGGTGGAGATCGAGAACAGCCGCTACCTGCCGTCCCTGGTCTGCCTCGACGACGCCGGCCGGCTGCTCACCGGCCGGGCGGCCGTCCAACTCGCCGCCCAGCGGCCGGAACGCGCGGAGCAGCATCCCAAGCGGGCGCTGCTGCGGCAGCCGGCCGTCCTGCTGGACGACTGCGAGCGGGAGACCGTCGACCTGGTCGCCGCCGTGCTCGCCCGGGCGGTGGCCGAGGCCCGCGCTCAGCAGGGTGGCGCCGGGCCGGCGAGGACCGTCCTCACCCACCCCGCCGACTGGTCGCCCGCCGACCTGGACCGGCTGGCCGAGGCCGCCGCCCGGGCCGGGATCGACCGGCCGGAGCTGCTGCCCGAACCGGTCGCCGCCGCCCGCTTCTACGCCGCCCGGGCCGACGGCGGCACGCAGTCCGTGGCGGCCGGGGGCGGACCGATCGCGGTCTACGACCTGGGCGGTGGCACCGTCGACACCGCCGTACTCCGTTGGGAGGGGAGCGAGTTCAGGACCGTGGCGGTGGCGGGGGACCCGGGGTTCGGCGGCCGTGATCTGGACCAGGCGCTGTTCGCGCTGCTCCGGGACCGGGCGCTGGACCTCGACCCCGAACCCTGGCAGCGGCTGTGGGACGACCCGGCGCCCGCCGCCGCTCATCAACGAGCCCATCTGGGTAGGGAGTTGACCCTGGCCAAGGAGTCCCTGTCGAGCACCGGCACGGTGTACCTCGCCGTCCCCGGCTACCCGGACCCGTTCGTCGTCCAGGGCGGCGAGTACCGGGCGGCCGTCACTCCGGCGCTCACCGCCTCGGTCGACCTGCTGGACCGGGTCGTCGCCCGGGCCGGTCTGACCCCGGCCGACCTCGCCGTCGTGGTGCTCTGCGGGGCGGCCAGCCGGACACCGCCGGTCGCCGACCTGATCGCGGACTGGCTGGGCCGGTCGCCCGAACTGGCCACCGACCCGAAAGCCGCTGTGGCCCTCGGCGCACTCACCGAACCACCGGCTCCGCCCGCCCCGGCCGCATCGGACCCCGCCGCGGCGGACGGCGCGACGGAGGGCCGCCGCCGCTGGACCGTCACGCACTACCCCGACGAGGTCGACCCCTACCTCGACGGGCGGCTGTCCTTCTGACTGAATCCCGTTGGCCCCATCGTCCGTGACGACCCATCGTGCCTGTTGCAAGCCGTAGTACCTGTTACAACCCATAACACCCCTGACGACCCGTAACGATCGTGATAGCAAGCCGCACCACCGACCCGGGCCCGGCGCTGCCCGAAACCCGACCGAAGCCCGCCCGCCCTTGGAGACCAGACCCGCCCCCGAGGAACCGCATGGACATCGTGATGCTCGGCCACAGCGCGGCCGGCAAGACCAGCTACCTCTCCCTCATGTACGCGGCCATGTGCGACGGCGTCGAAGGCATGACCCTCCGCACCGCCGACAACGACGTGCACCGCTCGCTGCAGGCCGACGCCCGCGCCATCCTGCGCGGTCGCTACCCGCGCGCCAGCGACCGCCCCCGCTCTTACGACTTCGTGCTCTGCCACAACGGCGGCGACGTCTTCCCGTTCCGCTGGAAGGACCACCGCGGCGGCGCCCTCACCGAACACCGCCGCGGCAGCCCGCAGGCCGCCCAACTGCACGACGACCTGGTCGCGGCCGACGGCATCGTGCTCTTCGTCGACGCCCTCCGGCTGGACACCGACCCCGAGGCGGCGCAGGACGTCCGCCGGCTCGTGGTCCGCGTCCACCAGGCCGTCGCGGACCGGGAGGAGACCCTGACCCCGCTGGTGATCGCGCTGACCAAGACCGACCTGGTCGACCTCGGCGCCCCCGACGCGGCGGACCGCTTCCTCGGACCGTTCCTGCCGCTGATCGAGGCGGTCCAGGAGACCCGGCACATCCAGGGGGCGTTCATCCCGCTGGTCTGCGGGCCCGAACCGGAGGGGGTGGCGCTGCCGGTGCTGTGGGCGCTCCGGTTCGGCATCATCGGGCGGGCCATGCAGCTGTCCGCCTCGATCGACAGCCTGGTGGCCTCCGCCCAGCTGGCCGACCAGCGGGACACCCTCTGGGACCGGGTCAGCAGCTGGTGGGACGACGTGCCGTCGTGGGCCGCCATCCGGGACCGCGACCGCGCGCTCGCCGCGGCCGAACTGGAGCGCCTGGAACCGCTGGTGGAGCCCGCCGACCGGCTCGGCGAGCTGCTGGAGGACGTCTTCTCGTTCTGACCCCGGACTCCGGACCCGGCCCGCACCCGTCCCGACGACCACCCGAGACCCTCGACCACCCGGGACCCTCGACCACCCGAGACCCTCGACGACCCGAGACCCTCGACCTCGCGAACCTGAGGACCACGCCATGACCGTTCCCAACCTCACCCTCACCATGCTCGGGGCCAGCGGCTCCGGCAAGACCGCCTACCTGCACGGCATGTACAACCGGCTCTCCATGGGCGTCCAGGGCTACTACCTCTACGCCACCGACCCCGACCTCGACCTCGACCTCGCCGAGGACTGGGCCCGGCTGCGCCGCACCGGCACCATGCCCAAGGCCACCTCGGACCGGCCCATCGCCTACGAGTTCGTGTTCCGGCGCGGCATGCGCGACCTGATGACCATCGACTGCGTCGACTTCCGCGGCAACGCCGCCCTGGACCGCAGGGGCGCGGCCGCCGACGTCGCGCAGCTGGAGGAGCGCCTGTCGGTGTCCGACGCCATCATCCTGGCGCTGGACTCCGAGCACGTGGCCGAGTGGATCAGCCAGGGCGCCCCCGGCAACCTGGACCGGGACGACGACCCGATGGAGATCTCCCGGTTCAGCCGCGCGATCTCCCGCGTCTTCAGCCGCCGCATGCAGGACGGCGACCCGGTGCCCGGAGTGACCGTCCTGCTCACCAAGGCCGACCTGCTGGCCGCCCGCACCGGTATGAAGGCCCACGAGGCGCTCCAGGTGGCGGGCCAGAACTTCGGCAAGCTCGTGCCGGTGCTGGCCGGCGACGGGGCCGAGGGCGTCACGGTCGCGCTCTGCCCGGTCCAGCTCGGCAACTTCGGCGCGGCCGCGCAGGCCACCGTCGACGCCAGCCGGATCGCCCCGAAGAACCTGCACCTGCCGGTCATCTTCAGCCTCCGCCACTACCTCAGCGAGGGCATCGTGCGGAACCGCCAGGAGATGTCCCGGCTCTCCGCGAGCCTGGACGCCTCGCGCGGCGAACTGGAGGCGCTCAGCCAGGGGTTCTTCGGCGGGCTGTTCAAGGGCGCCCAGAAGACCAGCGCCCGGCAGGAGATCGACCGGCTGGTCGCCAGCAGCTCGGCGACCTCGACGGACCTCCAGAAGGCCCAGGACCGCTGCCGGGAGCTGGACCAGGAAATGCGGGGGATCCCGATCTACCGCGACGGCCGACTGCTGACGGACTGAGACCATGACGAACCAGAACCACACCCCGCCCCCGCCCCCGGACGGCGACCCCACCGTGCCGGACACCGAGGCCGCCGAGGCGGGCGAGCCCGGCGGCTGGTCCGCCGTCGTGTACGGCCGGACCCTGCAGGTCGACCAGTGGTGGCGGGCGCTGCCCGCCGGAGCCGACCGGCAGGGGCCGCTCGGGGACGCCGTCCGGGCCGTCGTCGCGGGCGGGAACCGGCTGGAGCACGGGCCGCGCTTCCTGCTGCACCGCGACGGCCACGGCGTCCTGGTGGGCGCCGCCTGCGAGTTGGGCCTGATCAGCCGGACCATGGTGAACGACCGGTTCGGCCGCCCGCTGTACGGCTTCGTCGGCTGGTACCGGGCCGCGCCGACCGGCGGGCGGATCCCCGGACTCGCCGAGCTGGCCGACCGGTTGGCGGACTGGGCCGGCCCGGTCTACCGCCAGTGGACCGAGCAGACCTGGACCGCCGTCGGCCGGGACGAGGCCGAGCCGCGGGCCACCCGGCCGGCCGCCGTCCCGTGGGCTGAGCCGCTCCGGGCGGGGACAGCCGGGCCGGCGGCCGCGCCGGTGTGGCTGCCGACCCGGTCGGACGGCGCCCACCTGCTGCCCGAGACGGCGGCGGACGAGCTCTGGTCGGCGGCCGCGGCCGGGACCGACCGGTGCGTGCTGGTCACCGGGTGGCGGCGGCGCTCCGACGCCGAACCGGCCGAGCTCACCCATCTGACCAGCGCCGACTGCCGGGGGTACGAGTTCCTGCGGCGCCCGCTGCCCCCGCAGCCGACCGCCTCGCCGGGGCAGGCGGGGCGGGCGGGGAAGGCAGGGCAGGCGGGACGGCCCGCGCCGTCCGGGTCGGCGAAGCCCGCGCCCGGGGCGAACCCGAGGACGGCCGACGGCGCGGGGGCGGAGGGGCAGCGGCCCCCGGCCGCCGACGCGGAGCCGTCCCTGCGCGACACCCTGCGGGAGGTGGGCGCGCGGACGTTCGGCAAGGTCGCGCGTGCCCTGTTCGCCTCCGACGAGCCCGCGCGGCCGGAACCGGGACGGCAGGAACCCGGACGACAGGGGTCCGGACGGCGCGAGCCCGGACCGCAGGGATCCGGGCGGCCGGAACCCGGGCCGGGGGATCCGGGCACGAGGGGGTGCGGGGCCGGGGAGCCCCGGCCGGAGGCGCCGGGGACGGGGGAGCGCGGACGGAAGGAGCGCGGCCGGGAGTCCCGGCCGGGCGGCGCGTCCCCGGTCACCGGCTGGCACCCGTACGGGGACCTGGGCGGGCCGCCGCCCACCCCCGTCCGGCCCGGGCAGGGGGCGACCCCGCCGCCCGGCGCCGGCCGCGTCCCGCCCGCGCCCCGGCCGGAGCGCCCGGTGTTCGACCGGACCCGGTCCGTCGACCCGAAGGAGGCCGACTTCTCCGGCATGTTCGGCGGCTTCGACGACCCGGAACCGGAGCCCGATCCGGCACCGACCCCGCCGTCCGCCCCACCGGCCACCCCTCCGACCCCGCCGGCCGGCCTGCCGATCGCCCCGCCGGCCACCCCTCCGTTCACCGAGACGACGCCGCCTGCCGCGACCGCCCCGCCCGCCGCCGCGCCGGACCCGTCGAAGAGCCCGCCCACCGACCCCGGCACCCCGACCGACCCCGTCCCGGGAGAACCCTCATGACCCCGCCCCGTCCCGAACTCCCCTCCCGCGCCCGAGTCCTGGACTTCGCGGCCCGCACCGCCGACCTCCTCGAACGCGCCGCCCGCGTGGCCGCCGCCGAGAGCGGGGCCGCCCCCGCCCCCGCCCCCGCCCCCGGCGGCACCCCGGGAGGCACCCCCGGCGACGGCGCCGGGCGCGTCCGCGAGGAGGCCGCCCGGGCCGCCTCCGGCGCCGCCCGCCTGGTCGTCGTCGGCGAGAAGAAGCGCGGCAAGAGCTCCACCATCAACAGCCTGGTCGGCATCTGGGACCTCCTCCCGGTCGACGCCGACGTCGCCACCGGTGTGCACGTCGTCGTCCGGCACGGCGAGCGCCCACGCGCCGAGGCCTACCTACTTCCAGCGCCTGGCCCCGGCACCGACGCCGCGCCGCACCCCGAACCGATCCCGCTCGAGCGGATCGCCGAGTACGCCGCCGTCGACCCGCTCACCGGCCGCCCGCACCGCTCCGACGTCCACCACGTCGAGGTCGAGCTGCCCGTCCCGCTGCTCGCCGCCGGACTGGAGCTCGTCGACACCCCCGGCGTCGGCGGCCTGGTCAGCGGCCACGCCCAACTCGCCCTGGCCGCCCTGGGGAGCGCCGACGCGCTGGTCTTCGTGGTCGACGGCTCCAGCGAACTCACCCGCTCCGAGCTGGAGTTCCTGGCCCGGGCGACCGAACGGACCGCCGAGACCGTGTTCGTGCTCACCAAGACCGACAGCCACGACGCCTGGCCCACCGTCCTCGAGCGCAACCGCGAACTGCTCGCCCGGCACGCCCCCCGGCACGCCGACGCCCCCTGGTTCCCGGTCAGCAACCGGGCCCGCCGGGACGCCGCCGACGCCGCCGGGGCGGGCGCGCTCGACGAGGCGGCCGAACTGCTGGACGAGAGCGGCTTCGAGTCGCTGGACGCGCTGCTGCGCCGCCGGATCGGCGCCCGGGCCGCCGAACTGCGGCTCGCCAACCTGGTGCACGTCGCCCTCGCCGCGCTCGCCGGGCCGCTCGCCGAGCAGGAGTTGCGGCTCCGCTCGCTCCAGCAGGACCCGACGCTGGCCGCCGAGGTCGAACAGGCCGAGGAGGCGTTGCGGCTGCTCCAGCCGGAGAGCGCCCAGTGGCGGCGCGTCCTCAGCACCGGCGCCCGCGACCTCAAGAACACCCTCCAGCTCGGCTTCAAGCGCAGCCTCAACGACGTCCGCCAGCTCGCCGAGGGGCGGATCGCCACCTCCGAACCGGCCGTGCTGGCCGAGGAGTTCCCGGCCGACCTGGAGGCCCAGGTGGAGGCGATCTGGGTGCAGCTCGACAACGCCGCCCGGCGCGGCCTCGCCGTCCTGGAGGAACGGGTCCGGCAGGCCTGCTCCGCCGTGCTCGACCCGGCCGGCGCGGTCGGCTCCGGCCCCGGCTCCGCCCCCGGCGCGGAACTCGTCGCCGTCGACGGCGGCGGCACCGTCATCCGGGCCGAACGCGGCGCCGCGCTCCCGGAGATGGTGCACTCCACGCACCGCGAGGGCGGCGCGTTCGGGATGATCGAGAGCGTCATCCCCTCGGTCGGCACCGCCGCCACCTTCGGCACCGTGATCGGCCTGCTCACCAGCAGCGTGCTGCTGCCCGCCGTGGCCAGCTACGCGATGCTCGCCGTGCTGACCCGGCGCCGCCGCCAGCGGGCCGAACTCGGCCGGGTGCGGGGGGACGCCACCCGCCACCTCAACCGGGTGCTCACCGAGCTGAGCACCGAGATCCCCGCCCAGATCACCAGCCACGTCGACGAACTGACCGACCGGCTGGGCAGCGCCCTCGACCAGGCGATCGCCGACGAGCGGCTCCGGCTGGAGCGCCAACTCGCCGAGCACCGCCGCAACCTGTCCACCGCCGCGGCCGACCTCGCCGCCGCCCGGGAGCGCGGCAACCGCCGGATCGCCTCGCTCACCGCCCTGCGCGACGAGGGCGTCGCCCTCGCCCACGCCCTCGCCCAGACCGGATCCGCCCATACCGCCCCCGCCCAGGCTTCCCCCGCCCATACCGCCCCCGCCCCGGACGGGAGCTGACCGCCATGGACCTGAGGAACCTGCGCGTGGTCGCCCTCGGCCACAGCAGCGCCGGCAAGAGCAGCTACCTGGCGGCGATGTACACCCGGCTGGCCGTCGGCCGCAAAGGGTTCCGGCTGGTCACCGAACCCGTACTCGGCGGCGAACTGCTCGCCACCGGAAGAGGGTTGCGCAAGGGCGTCTACCCGCCGCCGTCCTCCCGCCGCACCGAGCTCGGGTTCTCGCTGCTCCACGGGCCGGCGATCGTCCTCGGCTTCCACTGGACCGACTACCGGGGCGGGGCGCTCACCAGCTCGGCCGCGAACGACCCGGAGACGGCGGAGCTGCTCCGGCAGCTCACCGGCGCCGACGCGGTGGTCGTCTTCGTCGACGCCCACCGCCTCGCCACCGACCCCGAGTCCCACGACGAGATCCGCCGCAGCGTCGTCCTGCTGCACCGCGCCGTCGGCCGGCAGGACACGCCGCTGCCGATCGTCCTCGCCTACACCAAGTCCGACCTGGTGCCCGACCGGGCCGCCTGGGGCCGCGCCCGGGCGGCGGCGGCCCCGCTGGAGGAACTGATCGGCAGCGGCGGCCGGATCCGGGGCACGACGGTGGCGCTGTCCTGCGGGCCGTCACCCAAGGGCGTCGCCGTCCCCGTCCTGTGGTGCCTCGCCACCCTGTTCGGTCACCAAGTGCGGGAGATGGAGGAGGAGTTGGCCGCGACCAAGGCGGCCATCAAGGACCTCCGCCAGGACGCCCACGCGGTCGACAGCCTGGTGTCCTGGTTCAAGGGCGTGGAGAGCGCCACCAAACGGCTCGAACGGATGGAGGGCGTGGCGCGCACCGAGGAGGCTGAACTCGCCCCCCTGCGACGGCCCGCCCGCCGGCTGGCCAGACTGCTGGCCAGCGAGCAGCGCCGCACCGCCCCGCCGGCCGGCGCGGCCACCCCGGTGGCGGCCCGGTGAACACCCCGCCGCCGACCGGCCCTCCGCCGGACGAACTCACCCCGCTGGTCGAGGAGTTCTGCGCCGACCTGGCCGCCGGCCTGCCGGATGGCCCGGCCGCCGAGGCGGTGCGGGCCGTCCGGGAGCGGCTCGCCGAGCGGACCCTGCGGATCGCCGTCGGCGGCCGGATGAACGCCGGCAAGTCCACCCTGGTCAACGCCCTGCTCGGCCGCCGGCTCGCCGCCTCCGCCGCCACCGAGTGCACCACGGTGGTCGCCTGGTTCCGGCCCGGCCCGCTCAACCGGGTCGAGATCCGGCACCGGTACGGCACCGTCCACCGGCGGGCCGGCGGCCTGCCCCGCGACCCCCGGGACCTCGGCGTGCCGCCCGAACTGATCGCCGAGGTCGTGGTCGAGGCCGCCGGACTCCGGCCGGCCGGCGACTGCGTCCTCGTCGACACCCCCGGCCTGGACTCGCTCAGCGGCCTCGACGAGCCCGCCCTGGCCGCCCTCGCCCGCGCCGACGCGATGATCTACGTCATGCCGCACCCCGGCGCGGGCGACGCCGAAGCGCTCGGTGCCCTGCGTGCCCAGGCCGACGGCCGGATGACCGCGCTCAACGCCGTCGGCGTGCTCAGCCGGATCGACCTGCTCGGCGAGGGCCACGGCGACCCCTGGCCGCGCGCCCGCCAGGTCGCCGCCACCAACGCCGGCCGGCTCGCCGGACTGGTCGACGACGTGCTGCCGGTCGTCGGACTGCTCGCCCAGACCGCCCTCGGCGACGACTTCACCGAACCCGACGCCGCCCTGGTCCGCCGGCTCGCCGAGGCCCCCGCCGCCGAACTGCGCCGCGCCCTCTACTCCGGCCGGCGCTTCCTCGACTGGGCCGACGGCCCGCTCACCCGGCCCGAACGCGAACGGCTGATCGGCCTGCTCGGCGTCTACGGCGTCGACACCGCCCTCAGCGCCGCCCGCCGGGCCCGCACGGAGGGCCGACAGGTCGGGGCCGCCGCCCTGCTGACGGTGTTCCGCGAGGCCTCCGGCATCGGCGCCGTCGTCGCCCACCTGCACCGCCGCTTCGTGGACGCCGCCGACGTACTGCGCGCGGCCGCCGCCCTCGGCGCCGTCGAGGCGGCGCTGAACACGGGCGACGTCCCGCCGGACGCGCTCCGCCAGGCCCGCACCCGGATCGGCGAACTGCGGCAGCACCCGGCGCTGCGCCGCCACGAACTCGCCCAGGCGCTCGCCGCGGTGGCCTCCCACCGGCTCGAACTCGACCCGGACGCGGCCGCCGCCCTGATCGCCCTCGCCACCGGCCGCACCCCCGCCGACCAGCTCCGCCTCGCCCCCGACACCACCCCCGCCGACCTGCGCCGGGCAGCGGCGCGGGCCGCCCGGGACTGGCGCCGCCTGGAGGACGGCCCCCTGCGCGACGTCGGCCGGTACGCCCGGACCGCCCGCGAACTGTGCGAGGCGATCTACTTCGCCACACCACCCACCCCCTGAGGAGCACCCCCCACCATGACCGACCCCGACCAGACCTGGGACGACGGCCACCTCCACCCCGACGACGTCATCGAGGCCGCCGACCACACCGCCTACGAGTCCCCGAGCGACTACTACCACGACGAAAACGGCCACACCCCCGACCCGCCCCCCTCCGACGACGGCTGGTGACCCCAGCCGAGGGGGGACGACCGGCTCCCGCCCCGCCCCGCTGATGCCTGATGATGCCCGGCAGTCGGCCGATCAGGTCCCGGACCACCGGCCGGCCCCGTCCGGTGGGCAGGTAGCCGACTGGTGGCCTCCGGCTCTTGGTGGTGTCCTGTGTGGAGTCCGGCCTCGTAGCCGGTGTCGGTCTTCTCCTGGCGGGTGGCGAGGCCGGGCCAGTCCTTCGGGCGCTTGAGGCACCGTTCCTGGCGGAAGTTGTCGGTGCTCGCACCCGGACGCTTCATTGTCGGCGGCGGTTGAGCACCCCGATGAGAGCGGCAAGGTCGGCGGCACCGACCGGGTCATCCGCGTAGCGGGTGGTCTGGAGGGGGCCGACCTCGGGAAGGACGATGTCCTCCCGGGCCAGTACATGGACCAAGGTCAACAGCGCGGCGCGGGCATTGCCATCGGTGAAGGGGTGGAAGAACGCCACATCGAGATAGGCGCGGGCCGCGCGGGCCGCCAGCGGGACATCCGGGTCGGTCGTCTCGTTCAGGCAGGAATCGAAGTCGGCCTGCGTGCGAGGGGTCAGGCCGTAGCGCTCGCGGCCGGCCTTCGCATAGGCGTCGCTCACGCGGAACGGTGCCTCTGTCGCAGCGAGGACTTCGCGTTGCCAACGGGCCAGCAGGGCGAAGTTCAGCGGGGTGCGGCGTGCGGCGTCTTCTCGGGCCAGGGCGTACGCGGCGAGCAGACGCTCGGCGCGGATCGGGTCGCGCAGGCGCACCGGTCCTTCGCACCAGGACCGGAACCCGTCGCGGTCGGGTGGGACCCGCTGCAGGGCCGGTGCGCGGTGCCAGTCGGCCTCACGGCGCACATGCAGCCAGACCGAGAGGCTGTCAGCAGCGGTCATGGAGCTTCTCCAGCGCTTCCCACTCGCGGTGGTCCCGGTACGGGGCGTGGCCGGTGAGGCCGACGGCGAGGTCCTCGCCGACCGACTCGATCAGACTCCGCTCCGGGTGGACCCAGCTCTTGAACCGGCCGCCGATCGCGCGCTCCACCGCTCGCGCGGCTTCGGCCCGGTCCATGCCGGTGCTGGTGAGGAACCAGCCCAGGACGATCGAGGTCTGGCCGCGCCAGGCGTTGTCCGCGCCCGAGTCCATGGTGTGGGTCACGAGCCGGATGCAGGCCCGTTCCAGGTGCCAGCTGCGGTCCTCGGGCGAGGCGTCCGGCGGCGGCGCCAGTTCGGCGAAGCGCTGGGCCGTCCGCTCCAACCACGCCCGCCACTCCAACAGCGCGGCCACGACACGTTCGGCGGTCTCGTCGGGGGTCGTCACCGACCTCGGCCCGCTGACCCAGCTGCCGATGGGCCCGCCGTCGTAGTGGCACCAGCTCCATCCCCAGGCCCAGGCGCCATACCGCTCCCGGATGATCGCGTCCACCTGGCTCTCGCACCAGCGTTCTCCCTGCCACCCGCCGGCCATGCCGGAGAGCACAGGTGGCACCCACTCGCGGACCAGCGAGCGGAGGCGGGCTTCCTCCACCTCGTCCCAGGCGAACGAGTGGCGGGCAGGGTCGGACTCATCCCAGTCCCGAATGCCCTCGTAGGTGATGGGGGGCACGCGGTTGGAGGGGAAGGGGAGGGTGTCACGGTTGTACGTCAGGGCTGGCCACTCTTCCTGTTCGATGTGATCGACCTGTCAGTCTCGGCTCGAAGCCCCTGCCATCGCGAATGGTTTTCGGTCCCCACGCCGTGCCGCCATCGTGGAGCAGGGGAAGGCGGCCTGCGCCCTGATCGAGCAGGCGGGGAGTGGAACGAGGGGCCGGGGTTGCCGTGGTTGCGGGCTCAGTGGTGGGGGCCGTGCCAGCCCTGGTCCGGCTGGAGGTCGTGGACGTCATGGACGTCGTGGAGATTGTGGGTGTCGAGGAGGTCGGGGGAGTCGAAGGCCGTGTGGCTGTCGACGGGGTCGTGGGTGTGGTGGTCGTCGTAGGAGGGGTACGCGGGGTCGGTGTCGTGGTGGTGGTGGCTGTCGTCGGGGGTGTGGTCGGGCTGGTCGTGGTGGTGCGGGTCCTGATGGTGGTGCGGGTCGGTGGCCCAGGGGTCGGGGTCGTAGCCGTCGTGCGGGTGCCAGGGGTCGTCCGCGTGGTGGCCGTCGTGGTGGTGGGTGTCGTGGTGGTGGCCGTCGTCGTGCCCGTGGTGACCGTGGTGGCCGTCGTGGGTGGTCCAGGTGTCGGTGCCGTCCTCGCCGTGGTTCGGCGGGTCGTGGTCCTGGTGGTGGTGCAGGGTCGGGGTGGCGCCCACGGCGGCGCCGGCGAGGGCGTCGCCGAGGCCGCGGAACAGCACCGAGGCGGTCGCCCGCCGCCGGGCCGCGGGCGCGGCCGGGTCGGGCAGCGGGACCAGCGAGCCCTGCCGGGGTGTGCCGACCCAGGCGTGTGCCTCGAAGCGCTTGGCCGGGATCGCCACCGTGATCGGGGTGAACTCCTCGACGGGCAGGCCGCCCGCCCCGGCCGCGAAGGCGTCGGTGAACAGGTCGTCCGCGACCACCAGCGCCAGGTCGGTGTCCGGGGTGCTCTTGAGCGCGGCCCGCGCCTCGGCGCAGTCCAGCAGGCGGCAGGCGGTCTCCACCGACCGGGCCACGTAGCCGAGGGCGGCCCGCTGCACGCCGCCCTGGGCGAGCGCGGCGCGGACCCGCAGGCGACCGGCCGTGCCGGGGGCCCGGTTGAGGGTGTGCAGCGCGTCGCGCAAGCCGAGGACCAGGCCGGGCAGGGCCTTGGCCTCGTCGACGTCGGGTGGCAGCAGGAGGAGTTGGCCGTCGCCGCGGTCCTGGGCCTCGCAGCGGGCGCGGTCGACGCCGGCCCGGGCGCAGGCGTGGTCGAGGGAGCGGTCGAGCCGTTCCTGGACCTTCTGCTGCACCCGGTAGGGCCGCCCGCTGTACGCCTCGATGTCGACGACCAGGCAGATCCGCCGCAGCCGGGGGGTCTTCGCCTGGTGTCCGGTGCGTTTGGTCATCGTCCGGCACCGCCGTTCGCGTCGCTGGGAGGGTCGGTGGCAAGATCGGTGGGAAGGGGGAGTCCGGCGGCCTTGGAGAGCAAGGTGCGGTCGCGGACGACGAGTTCGCGGTAGCTGGTGCGGACGGCGCCCTGGGCGCGCAGGGTGCGCAGCGAGCGTTCGACGCTGGCGGGGGAGAGCCGGGCGAGCGCGGCGAGGTCGGCGTGGCTGAGCGGGACGTCGATCCGCAGGCCGTCCTCGGTGGGGGTGCCGTAGGAGTGGATCAGGCTGTGCAGGGTGCGGGCGAGCCGGGCGAGGCCGGTGCCGTGGCCGGCGTCGACCCGGTAGCGGGTGGCGGAGCGGAGTTTCCGGCTGACCGAGCGCTGGACGGCGAGGGCCGCCGCGGGCCGGTCGGCGAGGTAGTTGAGGAAGGCCGGTCCGGCGATCTCCCGGGTGGTGCTGGTGCGGACCGCGAGGACGCTGGCGGAGCGCGGTTCGCCGTCCAACACGGCCAGTTCGCCGAGGAGTTCGCCGGGGAGGCGGACGGCGAGCAGGGCCTCGCCGCCGTCCTCGGTGGCGGCCACCACCTTGACGCAGCCGGTCAGCAGGACGGCCACCCGGTCGCCCGGTTCGCCTTCGATCATCAGGGCCTCGCCGGGGGCGTAGACCCGCCGGGTGCCGAGTCGGCCGAGGTCCCGCAGGTCGGCGGCGTCGAGCCCGGCGAACGGGCCGCGCACGAAGCCGGCGACGGCGGTGGGTGGAGCGGGCGGAGCCGTCGGCGGCCGGCCCCGCCGGGTTCTCTCGGGTTCGGGTCCGGATCCCGGTTCGGATCCCGGTTCGGATCCGGGTTCGGAGCCGGGTCTGTGCTCGGCCCGGGTGACGCCGCGCGCGCTCTGCATGGTGCCTGCCCCCACGGTCGGCAACCACCGCCCCGATCGGGGCGATTCCGTACCGGAAGATAGCGCACCGCCGGGTGCGGTGTCAGTCCCGATCGCACGGTGTCCGACGCGTCCGCGCGCCGCCCGGCTCGGTCGTCGGCGAACGACAACATCCGCTGATTGTCAGCGACTTGATGATGAGTCAGGCTTTGGGGATCGATCCGGGCCGGGTCGATGCCATCGCTACCGGAGGGGGCGGACCGTGGCTCCAGGGCAACACCTGCGCAGGGCCTGCGCGGTTCTCGGCATGATCACCGCGCTGTCGATCGGCGCCGGCGGGGCGTTCCCCGCCTCGGCGGCGGCACCGGAGGGGGTGGTGCAGGGCGAACGGTCGCCGGACGCCGTCCCGGGGAGTTACCTGGTCGTGCTCAAGTCGCAACCCGGGAAGGGTGGTTCGGTCGCCGACAGCGCGACGGCGCTGGCCCGCGCGTACGGCGGCACGGTCCGCCGCAGCTACGACGCGGCGCTGCACGGCTTCGCCGCCGGACTCACCGAGCGGCAGGCGCGCCGGCTCGCCGCCGACCCCGCGGTGGCGCTGGTCTCGCAGAACCGCCGGGTGCGCCTGGACGACGTGCGAGCGGCGCAGGCGACGCAGACCGGCCCGGCCTCCTGGGGCCTGGACCGGATCGACCAGCGCCGCTTCCCCTACGACGACCGCTACACCTACCCGGACACGGCCGGCGCCGGCGTCACGGCGTACATCGTCGACACCGGGGTCCGGATCACCTCGGAGGAATTCGACGGCCGGGCCTCCTACGGCTACGACGCCATCGACGGCGACAACGTCGCCGAGGACGGCCACGGCCACGGCACGCACGTCGCGGGAACGGTGGCCGGCAGCAGCTTCGGCGTCGCCAAGGCCGCGAAGATCGTCGCCGTACGGGTGCTGAACGACGACGGCGAGGGCACCACCGAGCAGGTGGTCGCCGGCATCGACTGGGTGACCAAGCACGCCGTCCGCCCGGCCGTGGTCAACATGAGCCTGGGCAGCGAGCCGGACCCGGTGATGGACGCGGCGGTCGCGGGCTCCATCGCCGCGGGGCTGACCTACACGGTCGCCGCGGGCAACCAGAGCATCGACGCGAGCGGGCACTCCCCGGCCCGGGTGCCCGGCGCCATCACCGTCGGCGCGACCGACCGCGTCGACGCCCAGGCCGGGTTCTCCAACTACGGTCCGCTGGTGGACCTCTACGCGCCGGGGGTGGACATCACCTCGGCCTGGTACGTGGCCGACTACCTCGGCCTGGGCGTCGACATGTCCGGGACGTCGATGGCCGCCCCGCACGTGGCGGGCGCCGTCGCGCTCTACCTGGCCTCCCACCCGGCCGCGACCCCGGCCCAGGTGGCCTCGGCGCTGACCTCGGCGGCCACCGTCGGCTCGCTGCGCGAGCTTGGCCCGGGCTCGGCGGACCGCCTGCTGTACGTCGGCGCGCTCCCCAACCGGCCGCGCGGCGCCCGGTTCGCCGCGCCGGGGCCGGTGGCGTTCGACGGGGTCGGCACGGTCGAGTCGCCGGTCACCGTCACCGGGGTGCCCGGCAAGGCGCCCCGGGACCTGGACGTCGCGCTGGACATCGCCTACTGGTGGCGCGGTGACCTGAAGGTCGAACTGGTCGCCCCGGACGGCGCGGTGTTCCTGCTGCACGGCACCGACATCGGCGAGGCGTACAGCAACCTCGTCGGCCTGTACGGCGTCGACGCCTCCGGGCACACCGCCGCCGGGACGTGGCGGCTGCGGGTGACCGACGTCGGCGGCTACTTCCCCGGCACCGTCAACGGCTGGTCGCTGCAGTTCTGACGGGAGCGCCCGCGGTCAGGGGCGCGCTCAGCACGCCTCCAGGACGGCCGCCTCCTCCCGGATCAGCTCGCGCAGCGCGGCGAGCCCGGGGCGGCGGTCGTCCAGGCGCCACTGGAGCTCCAGTGGCAGGGTGGCCCGGTCGGCGAGCCGCACGGTGACCACGTCCTCGGTCAGGTGGCCCCGCATCGAGGCGGGGAAGAGCGAGAACGCCCGGCTGTCCGAGAGCAGGTAGAGCCGGGAGCCGACGATCCGGGCCGGGCCGACCAGCACCGGCGGCTCCACCCCGCGTTCGGCGCACAGGGCGAGCACGTGGTCGTAGTAGCGTGGGTTCTGCTCGCGCGGCCAGAGCAGCAGCGGCAGGTCGCCCAGCTCGTCCAGCCGGACGGCCGTCCGCCCGGCGAGCGGGTGGTCGCGGCTGAGCGCCACGTGCACCGGCTCGTCGGCGATCCGTTCCCGCCGGTAGCCGGGGACGTCGTCGAGGAACCGGCCGAGGCCGATGTCGGCGAGTTCGGCGGCCAGCGTCGGCGACACCCGGCCGGTGTCGACGGACAGCTCGGTCAGCGTCAGCGTGGGCAGCTCCCGTTCGGCCCGGCTGACCACGGCCGGCAGCAGCCGGTTGACCACGGTGGGGGAGGCGACGAGCCGGGCCGTGCCCAGCCGGGCCTCTTCGTGCAGCCGGACCCGGGCGAGCAGGGTGCCGGCCTGGGCGAGCAGCCGGGCGGACTCGGCGGCCATCACCTCCCCGGCGGGGGTGAGCTTCACCGCCCGCCGGCTGCGGTCGAACAGCTCCACGCCGACCGTCCGCTCCAGCCGCGCGACCTCCTGGCTGACCGTCGGCTGGGAGATGTGCAGGCGTTCGGCGGCGCGGCCGAAGTGCAGGGTGTCGGCCACCGTGAGGAAGACCTCCAGCTGGCGCAGGGTGAAACTCATAGCCCGGAGTCTATGAGAAGGGCCGGAATCCATTCTGGATCCCGATGTGATCACTCCCTAGCCTGGATTCACCGCTGCCACACCGTGGTGGCAGCCGCACAGGGAGTACACCGCCATGACCGGACAGCCGATCCGCATCTCCATCTCCGACGAAGTCGCCGAGGCCGTCGCCGCCGGCGCCCCCGTCGTCGCCCTGGAGTCGACCATCTTCACGCACGGGCTGCCCCGGCCGCGCAACCTGGAGGTCGCGCTGGAGGCGGAGGAGCGGCTGCGGTCCACCGGCGTCGTCCCGGCCACCATCGGCGTCTACGCGGGCGTGCCGACGGTCGGTCTGTCGGCGGACCAGATCAAGGAGCTGTCCGAGGCCGACGACCTCGACAAGGCCAGCCTGCGCGACCTGCCGGTGGTCGCCGCGCTCGGACGCCACGGCGGCACCACGGTCGCCGCCACCGCCTTCCTGGCGCACCGGGCGGGGATCCGGGTGTTCTCCACCGGCGGCCTCGGCGGCGTCCACTTCGGCGCCTCGGAGAGCTTCGACGAGTCCGCCGACCTGACCACCCTGGCCGCCACCCCGGTCACCGTGATCAGCGCCGGTGTGAAGTCCATCCTCGACATCCGGGCCACCCTGGAGCGCTTCGAGACCCTCAACATCCCGGTCATCGGCTACCGCACCCGCCGCTACCCCGGCTTCTACATCACCGACTCCGGCCACGAGATCGCCTACCAGGTCGACAGCCCCGAGCAGGCCGCCCGGGTGATCGAGGCCCGCGACGGACTCGACCTGCCGCAGGCCGTCCTGATCGCCAACCCGGTGGACCCGGCCAAGCAGCTCCCGCCGCAGGAGCTGGAGGCGCTGCTCACCCGCGCCTGGGCCGAGGCCGAGCGGCAGGGCGTCACCGGCAACGCCTCCACCCCGTTCCTGCTGGACTTCATCCAGCGCGACACCCAGGGCCGCAGCCTGGAGGTGAACGTCGAGGTCTACCGGGGCAACGTCCGGCTGGGCGGGGAGATCGCCACCGCGCTGGCCGCCGCCAGGAGCACGGGGAGCGCCGGCAGCGGCGGCACCGGGAGCGCCGGAAGCGAGGCCTGACCGATGCTCGGAGTGCTCGGCGACCTCGTGGAGGACATCGTCGTCTGGGTGGACGGCCCGCTGCGGCACGGCACCGACTCCGACGCCCGGGTCTTCCGGCGGCGCGGCGGAAGCGCCGCCAACGTGGCCGCGTTCGCCGCCGGCCAGGGCCCGGCCCGGTTCCTCGGCTGCGTCGGCGACGACCCGGCCGGGCACGCCCTGGCCGCCGAACTGGCCGGCCACGGCGTCGACGTCCGGGTCGCGCACGCCGGCCGGACCGGCAGCATCGTCGTCCTCATCGACGAGGCCGGCGAGCGCACCATGCTCCCCGACCGGGGCGCGGCCACCCTGCTGGCCCCCGTCCCGGACGGCTGGCTCGACGGCCTGACCCACCTGCACGTGCCCGCCTACTCCTTCGACGGCGAGCCGGTCGGCACCGCGGCCGTCGACGCGCTGCGGCGGGTCCGGGCGGCGGGCGGCACCACCTCGCTGGACGCCTCCTCGACCGGCATGCTGGAACGCTTCGGCCGCGAGCGCTTCCTCGCCCTCGCCACCGAGCTCGCGCCCACCCTGCTGTTCGCCAACCGCGACGAGTCCGCGTTCCTCGGGCTGCTCGTCGACGGCCGCCCGGGACCGGAGCGCGCTCGGCTGGCGGCCACCACGGTGGTCACCAAGTCCGGCGCCGAGGCGACCACGATCGACGTGCCGGGGGAGGCGCCGTTCGGCGTGCCCGTCCCGCCGGTCCGCGAGGTCCGTGACCTGACCGGCGCGGGCGACGCGTTCGCGGCCGGCTTCCTGGCCGCCTTCCTGGACGGGCTGTCGGCCGGACTGCCGGACGGCGGCGGGCTGCGCGAGGCCGCCGCGCGCGGTCACCGGTGCGCCGCCCGGGTGCTGGCCTCGCCCGGCGCCTCCTGCCCGCCGGACTGAACCGCGCTGGCCGGCCTGCCTCGGCCGGCCCTCGTCGGCCGACCCGCCCCGAGCCCGCTGGGCCGGACCCCATGCCCCGGGGTCCGGCCCGGCGCCTTTTCCGTCGCAGCCGGTCGAAGCCCGCCGCAGCCCCAGTCGCAGTCCGCCGCCGGTTGTCCGGGACACGCTCACCAACGGCGCAGGGTCCGCCGATCGCGCCCCCGCGTCCGGTACTCAATGGCTCGTCCATCCAACCCGAAAGGGGACAGCCATGAAGTTCGCCAAGTCCGCCGCCCGCGCGGCCTGTTCCGCCCTGGTCCTCGCCGCTGCGGTGCTGGCCGCCCCGCCCGCCGTCGCCGAGGGTCCGCACAACGCGCAGGAGTCGGCCGTGTGCAGTCAGATCCTCAGCACTTTGCTCCCGGGTCTGGTGCCCAGCAGCGTGGTCTGCGCCGTGCAGCCGGAGGACGGTGCGCCCACGACCGGCTGACGTGGGCCCGACTGGGCCGGTCGGGTGGGAAGTTGGGGTGCAAGATCATGTCATCATGGTTACTGAAGGGTTATCGCATGATGTCCCGTCAGTGAATCACGCATTAACGCACCACCGTAAGGAAACACCCATGCGTCGACGCATTCCCGCCCTCATCCTGACCGCGGCCCTGGCCGGTGGCGCCCTCGCCACCGTCGCCCAGGTCGCCACCGCCCAGCCCGCGGCTGCCGCGTCCATCACCGTCAACATCAACCAGCTGCGCCAGCAGGTCGACGACCTGCGCCGGAAGGCCAGCGTGATGGACCACTACGGCGCCTACGACGAGGCCCGCAAGGCCCGCGCCCAGGCCGACGCCATCCAGCGCCGGATCAACCAGCTGGAGAAGGCCGAGCGCGAGGCCGGCCGCCGCTTCTGACGGCAGTCCCGTGACGGCAGTCTCGTGACGGCTGTCCGGCGACGGTCGCCACGCACCGGTGCCGCCCGCCCCGGCCCTGTCGAGGGCGGG
>NZ_JBFBDO010000044.1:50997-60496 GCF_040683335.1 Kitasatospora sp. NPDC093806 | reverse complement strand
CCCGCGTCCGGCAGCGGGATCGCCCGGCTGCGGGGTCACCACCACCGCCCGGGCCGCCGCGGGTCTCCGCGCCGGCCACGCGGGCGGCGCCGAGCAGGGCGTCCAGCACCTCGCCGATCCGGGCGTTGATCCGGTCCACGCCGACGTCCCGGACCAGCGCGAGGGCCGCGCCGAGGGCCGCGACGGCGGGGCCGTCCGGGTTGGTGAGGGTGTGCGCGACGGCGCCGGGGCGGGGCGGGCACGGGTGGGCGGGGGCCTCGATCGGGTCGAGGACGCCGGACCAGCCGCCGAGCCCGGGGCCGAGCAGCCCGGCGACCCGGTCGCGGACCAGCAGGACGGCGGCGCCCCAGCCGGCCCGCAGCCACTTCTGGCCGCCGGCGGCGAGCACGTCGGCCGCGTCGGCGTCGAAGCCGACGGCTCCGAGGGCCTGGACCGCGTCCACCACCAGCACCCGGTCCGGGCCGATCAGCTCCTTGATCGCGGCCAGCGGGGCCCGGAAGCCGGTGGCGGCGTCCACGGCGCAGACCGCCACCGCCCGGACCCGGTCGTCCAGGCCGGCCCGGACGGTCTCGGCGGTGAGCGGCCCGTCGAGTTGACGGACCGTCAGCCCGCCGTTCCCGGCGGCGCGCAGCCACGGGTAGAGGGCCCCGGGGAAGTCGTTCCGGCCGACCAGCACGGTGCCGTCCGTCCCGCTCAGGGCGTGGGCGGCGGCGAACAGCCCGTGCGAGGTGGAGCTCACGAAGGCGATCTCGTGCGGCGCGCAGCCGAGCAGCCCGCCGGCCGTGCGGGCCGCCGCGGCGGTCTCCGCGTCGAGGGCGTCGAGCGCGGGCCAGCCCTGGCGGTGCAGCCGGTCGGCCTCGCGGAGCAGCACCCGGCGGACCGGCTCCGACACCGGGCCGAACCGGGCGAAGTCCAGATAGCCGGGCGGCTCGGCGAACTGCCCGAGGTAGTCGCGCATGACCCTCCCCTGATCCTGGACGATTTGAACGTTCAAATCACACGCAAACAAACAGAATCGATCACTTTCCAACGAGTGGGACACAGCAAACGCCCCGGGTCGAGTCCACGTCAAGACCCCTGCAGCAAAAAGAACCGCCTCTTGCGCAATGCAATTTGACATTACTATTTTACTGAGGGACGGGTCGAGCCCCCACCGCCTCCGCCGTCCCCTTGCGTCAAAACCCCCTCAACCAACGCGCGCTGCAGCGCCGTTGGCACCCCCACACCTTCAGGAGCACCGGTGTCCACCACACCACGCCTGCGCACGGTCCTGCTCTCGACCGCGCTCGCCGTGACCCTCGCGGCCCCGCTCATCCAGAGCGCCCAGGCCGCCACCCCCACCACCACCGCGTCCGCCCCCGCGTCCACCACCGCCGCCACCACCAGCGCCGTCCGCCCCCCGGCCGGCCCGGGCGGCGAACTCGCCCACGCCTCCTCCCCCGCCGGCGCCCCCGGCCCCGAGGGCGCGCCCGGCAGCACCGAGCTCCAGCCGACGACGACCGCCGGGCAGCCGGTCGCCGACCCCTCCGACCCCGCCAACGCCGCGAGCCCCAGCACGCTCGCCGCGGACCAGAGCGGCGCCTGCACCCTGGCCGCCTTCACCTCGCTCACCCCGGCCGCGCTCGCCGACTTCCTCGCCGACAAGTCGCACACCTACGAGGGCTGCCTGCGCCCGCTGCTGGTCAGCTGGAGCCCCGAGCTCACCAAGGTGCTCACCCCGGCGCACGCCCGGGCCGTCGCCGAGCGGATCACCACCCTCGCGCCGCGCTTCGACAGCGCCAACAACCTGAACCAGCAGGAACTCTGGTACTTCCTGCACGCCGGCGTCTACTTCGACTTCGACCACAAGGAGCTCGACCTCAACGACGACACCACGATGGCCGCGATCGACCGCGCCATCGCCGCGTACGCCGCCAACCCCCGGGTCTTCGAGCCGACCACCGCCGCCGGCAACGCCATGGGCGAGCTGCTCCAGACCTCCACCGCCCCCAAGCTGCGGGCCGGCCGGCTCGCGCTCACCGAGCGGGTGCTGCGGATGTACACCCCCGGCAGCCCGGTGATCGGCGACCGCGGCTGGAACTGGGCCCTCCAGGCCTCGCTCCAGATCAACTTCCAGGGCATCAACAACGTCAGCGAGGACCCGGACGGCAAGTTCCGCGCCGCGGTCGCCGCCAACCCCGGCTACCGGCAGGCGATCCGCGCGTTCTCCGGCTACGTCCACCTCAAGGGCACCGAGACCGAGTGGGCGGTCGGCGACGCGATGCTGGAGTACGCCCGCTTCGCCACCGTCGACGCGCTCAAGCCCGAGCTGAAGGGCGACGTCGGCACGGTCATCACCACCCTGCGCGACAACTTCGGCCGGCTCAGCCGCCCGTGGATCAACGTGGCCGTCCCGGTCAACGACTTCGGCCTCTGCCGGCAGTACGACGCCTGCCGGGCCGACCTGATCCGCCACTACTTCCCGAACACCTTCAGCTACGACAACGGCACCCTGGTCGTCCGCACCGCGCTCGACAAGGCCACCGCCGACCAGCTCTACTACGCCACCAAGCAGGTCAAGGCCCAGTTCTTCCGCACCATCGGCACCGACCAGCCGCTCGCCGACGACACCCACCCCGTCCTCACCGTGCAGCTGTACGACACCAAGACCAACTACCGGTGGCTGCAGTACCTGCTGTTCAAGGTCGGCGACGTCGAGAACGGCGGCATGTTCATCGAGCAGGACTCGACCTTCTTCACCTACCAGCGCACCACCGCCGAGTCGTACTTCAGCCTGGAGGAGCTCTTCCGGCACGAGTACACGCACTACCTGAACGCCCGCTGGGCGATCCCCGAGAGCGGCTACACCGACCGCTGGCCGAGCGACGCCACCTTCGCCATGAACGAGGGGACCGCCGAGTACTTCGCCGGCTCCACCAGCAAGGACGGCGTCAAGGCCCGCAAGTACATGGTCCGCCAGATCGCCTGGGACGACCGGGACGGCAACCCGCGCCTGACCGTCGACCAGATCCTGCACGCCACCTGGAACGGGCTCGGCTTCCGCGCCTACCCGTACGCGGCCACCTTCTTCAACCTGCTCGGCGAGCGCCACCCCGAGCAGCTGGCCGAGATGTACCGCCTGCTCCGCGCCGACGACGTCGCCGGCTACAACGCCTGGCGCGACCGCCTCGGCCGGGACGCCAACCTGCAGCGCGAGTACACCGCGTTCCTGAACGCCGAGATCCCGCTCACCGACAACCTCTTCGTCCCGGTCACCGGCTTCACCCCCAACGGGCAGCTGCGCTACGCCTGGGCCTCCGAGGTCCAGGACGCCTTCGCCCGGGCCACCCAGAACACCCCGATCTGCAAGGACAACGCCGACTGGAACAACACCATGCGGTTCAGCTGCACCGGCAGGATCACCGCCAACCTCACCAACACCGCCGACGCCGGGCAGGTCCGCAAGGACATGGCCGCCACCGTCGACTACTACCTGCTCAACCGGGCCGGCACGGCCGCCAACAACCTCGCCGACATGAACTGCTGGTTCGGCAAGGTCGACGTCTGGCCCACCGGCCGGGCCGGCACCGCCGAGTACACCTGCGAGGGCCCGCTCCGCCGCTGACCCCACCCGCACCACCGCACCACCGCACCACCGAGCCACCATCACCATCGGGGGAGGAGAACCGGGCCACCACGGCCCGGTTCTCCTGCGTTCCCCGACGGCGTTCCCCGGCGGCGTGTCCTGACGGCGTTCCCCCGACCGGGGCGGGTTCCGCACCCCCGGGCTTCGGCGCGCTCGTTCGTGGGCAGCCTCCCGGGCGGCGCAGGTACGGACGCGAACCGAGAGGGGCACGGCATGCGGCAGGACGGACACCCGAACGTCGGCGACGGGAGCGACACCGAGGAGGGCGCGGAGCTCCGGCGCTCCGCCGCCTTCCTGATCGACGAGGCCCTCGGCTTCCTCTTCCCCGCGGCGCTCCGGGCCGCCGCCGACGTCGGGGTGGCCGACCACCTCGCGGACGGCCCCGCGGCCCCCGCCGAACTCGCCGCCGCGACCGGCACGGACGCCCGCAACCTGTACCGGGTGCTCCGACTGCTCGCCACCCGGGGCATCGTGGCCGAGGACGAGCAGGGCCGCTTCACCCTCACCCGGGCCGGCCAGGCGCTGCGCGACGACGTCCCCCACTCGGCGCGGACGGCGATCCAGATGCTCACCGACCGCACCATGTGGCGGCCGGCCGGGGAGCTGACGCACTGTCTCACCGAGGGCACCACGGCCTTCGAGGAGCTGTTCGGCATGCCCTTCTTCGACCACTTCGCCAAGGACGCGCGGACCGCCGCCGTCTTCCACCGGGGCATGGCGGCGATGTCCGACGCGGAGAACGCGCCGATCGCGGCCGCCTACGACTTCCCGGCGAGCGGCACGGTGGTGGACGTCGGCGGCGGCCACGGCGGTCTGCTGCTGGAGGTGCTGCTGCGCAACCCCGGCCTGGGCGGCGTGCTGTACGACCGCGCCCACGTCCTCGCCGGGAACCGGCTGGCCGCGCACCCCGGGGTCGCGGACCGCTGGACGGCGCAGGAGGGGGACTTCTTCGCCGCCGTGCCGGCCGGCGACGTCCACCTGCTCAAGCGGATCACCCACGACTGGGACGACGACGACTGCGTGACCCTGCTCGGCCACTGCCGCCGCGCGCTGCGGCCGGGCGGCCGGATCCTGGTGCTGGACGCGGTGGTCCCGCCGGGTGACGCGCCGCACCAGTCCAAGGCGCTGGACCTGATGATGATGGCCTCGCTGACCGGCCGGGAGCGGACCGAGTCCGACTTCGCGGAGCTCTTCGCGCGGGCCGGCCTGCGGCTGTCCCGGGTGGTCCCGACGCCGACGGTGCTGTCGGTGGTCGAGGCCGTCCCGGCCTGACGCCCGCGCCGGAGGGCCGGGCCGGACCCGGCCCTCCGGCGTCCGTCCGCTCAGCCGTGGCGCTTGAGCTCGTGGAAGAAGTCCGGGACGACGAGCGCCTCGCCGGAGGCCGTCACCTCGTCGTACACGTACTTGGCGACCGCCAGGTCCAGCACGCCGAGGCCGAACGGGGAGAACACCACGGGCCGGTCGGCCGGCGGGGTGGTCTTGCCCACCAGCACGTCGTAGAGCGTGCCGTCGACGAAGTCGCGGTTGCCGGCGAGCTGTTCGGCCAGGTGCGGCGAGGTGTTCGCCTTCAGGCAGTGCTCGACGTCGTCGACCACGTTGTAGGAGCCGAGGATGATCTCGGGCGACAGGTCGCGCAGCGAGATGTGCAGCACGAGCGGGTTGTGGGCGAACCAGGCCGGGTCGGTGACGTGCGGCTCGCCGGCCACGGTGGCGAAGACGACCAGGTCGCAGGAGCGGATCAGCTCCTCGGCGGTGTCGTGGACGGTGATCTCCCCGTCCTCGTGCCGGGCCAGGTAGCCGGCGAAGTCGGCGGCGTACTCGGCCGACAGGTCGTGGACGCCCGCCGCCTCGAAGTCCAGCCCGACCGCCCGCAGATAGGTGTGGATGTAACGGGCGATCAGTCCGGCGCCGATGAAGCCGACCCGGCGCGGCCGCACGCCCCGGGCCTCGCTCAGCCGGGCGGCGGCCAGCGCCGCGGAGGCGGCGGTGCGGGCCGCGCTGATGATCGAGGACTCCAGACAGGCGAACGGGTAGCCGGTCTCCGGGTCGTTCAGCACCAGGACGGCCGAGGCCCGGGGGATGCCGGCCTCGACGTTCTCCGGGAAGCTGGAGATCCACTTGATGCCGTGCACGTTGACATCGCCCTGGACGGAGGCCGGCAGCGCGATGATCCGCGAGGACGGCCGGTCCGGGAACCGCAGGAAGTAGGAGTCCGGGTTGACCGTCGAACCCTCTCCGTGCAGCCGGTAGGCGGCCTCGACCGCCTGGCAGACCCGGACCTCGTGTCCGCTCACGGCCTGATGTACCTCTTTGCCCGAAACCACCGTGAAGGAGGGGACTCGATCCATTTGGGGTGAACTCCTCGGTTCTGTGTCAAGACAGTTGACCTAGTGTCAGCAGACGAAGGCCTTGGATCTGGTGATCAATTAATCTTGCTGATCATCGAACTGTCATGCAATAGTCAAGGTGAGGCCGGCGCCGAACACGTGGGCGACCAGGCACGCAGTGGTCACACCGGGGGGTCTCAGCGCACCCCTCCCTGTATTCCGTGTTGACAGAGGGGTAACCATGCCCGGAGCCAAGCGGCTTCTGTTCGTCTATACCAAGGGAGGGGCTCCTCTCGAGTATGCAATACCGAAGATGGCTGCCCGGGCAGAAGTGCACATTCTGGCCATTCAGCCCCTTCCCACCCACACGGCGGACCTGTGGTCGCCGCACGTCACCGAGATCACCGAGGCGGACCCCCGACCCGGGGAGTCCATCGTCGATCTGATCGTCCGCCAGGCGGAGAAGACCGGCGCGGACGCCCTCTTCACGCTGTCCGAGTTCGCGGCGATCGCGGTCGCCGAGGCCGCCCGGCGACTCGGCCTGCGCGGCAGCGGCCCGCACACCACCCGCTCCCGGGACAAGCGCCGGATGCGCGAGGTCTGGGAGGCCGCCGGGGTCCCCGTACCGCGCTTCCGGACCGTCTCCTCCGAGGACGAACTCCGCACCGCCTACGCAGAGTTGACCCCACCGATGCTGCTCAAGGCGGCCTGGGGCGCCGGCTCGATCGGGCAGTTCGTGATCGAGTCCCCCGAGCAGATCGCCGAGGCCTGGCGGACCACCGCGGCCAGCGTGTCCGAATCCGCCCGGCACGGCATGGCGGAGCTGCGGATCGACGGCACCGAGCGGGACTTCCTGGTCGAGGAGATCATCCCCGGCTCCACCCGCACCTGGTGGCCGGAGGACAGCGGCTACGGCGACTACCTGAGCGTGGAGGGCATCGTCGCCGACGGCACCTACCACCCGCTCTGCATCACCGCCCGGATCCCCACCATCGCGCCGTTCACCGAGCTCAGCAACCTGTGCCCGGCTCCCCTGCCGGAGGAGCTGCAGCGCCGGGTCGAGGAGGTCGCCCGCGCCGCGGTCGACGCCCTGGAGCTGGAGAGCTGCGGCACGCACACCGAGATCAAGCTGATGGACGACGGCGGACTGAGCGTCATCGAGTCGGCCGCCCGGTTCGGCGGCGTCATGGTGACCGCCGAGATCGAGCACGTCTACGGCTACGACCCGATCGGCATGCTGATCGACTCCCTGCTCGGCCGCGAGGTCGAGTTCCCCGAGCGGATGCTCACCCCCGCCGACGCCCGCGGCGCGGCCGGTTCGCTCTCGCTGATCGCCACCGACTCGGCCGGCACCCCCTGGGGGCGCGAGCTGGTCTGGGACCCGGAGCGGGTCGACTGGCCCGCCCTGCTCAGCCCCGGCAGCCGGATCGAGGCCGTCCGCGGCCTGACCGTCGCGCCCGGCACCCCGATGCCGCGCTACGACGTGGCCGCCGGCGTCCTCGGCTACGGCGGCATCTTCTTCCTCCGCACGGCGGACGCCGCCGCCCTGGTGCGCGACTCCTACTCCGTGCTCGACAACCTCGAATCCGAACTGGGGTCCTGACGTCCCATCCGACGTCCGCCCCGCAACGGGTTCCGGTCCGGGACTTCCACCCCATTGCCCCTCCGGCGGCGCTCACACCGCCGTCGTCCGTTCCACAGACCCGTAGGGATGACATGTCTTACGTTCTTGGCCTGAACCTGAGCCATGACCGCTCCGCCGCCATCGTGAAGGACGGCGAGGTGCTGGTCGCCATCGAAGAGGAGCGGCTCGACCGGATCAAGCACTCCGAGGGCTTCCTCGTCCAGGGGCACTTCGAGCGGCTGACCAAGACCCTGCCGATGAAGGCGGTCACCTACTGCCTCGACGCCGTCGGCATCGGCATCGACGACCTCGACCTGGTCGTCGGCAACCGCCCGCTCGGCGACGGCTCCGTCCGCCGCATCCTGCGCGAGCTGCCGATCCGCGACAAGAGCAAGATCCACGCGATCCCGCTGCCCTCGCACCACCTGGCGCACGCCGCGGTCACCTTCTACACCTCGCCGTTCGAGGACGCCGCCGTCCTCGTGGTGGACCAGGCCGGCAGCCGCTCGGCCGACGGCACCATCGAGAAGCACACCGCCTTCGTCGGCGAGGGCACGGAGCTGCGCCCGGTCGCGGCCACCAGCTACCCGGTCGACTACAGCGACATGAGCCTCGGCCTGTTCTACGACTTCTTCACGGCCAAGCTCAACTTCCTGACCCGCTACGGCACTCCGGACTTCGGCGTGTTCGGCTGCGGCGGCTACCCGGAGGCCGGCAAGACCATGGGCCTGGCGCCCTACGGCCGTCCGCGCCCGGAGTGGGGCGACTGGCTGACCTTCGACGGCTTCGACATCACGGTCTCCCAGGACGACCTGGAGAAGATCTGGCAGGACCTGCTCGCCGCCGAGGGCGGGGACTACGACCCCAAGGCGCGCAACTCCTGGGAGCACCAGTTCGCCAAGGACGTCTCCTACAAGATCCAGGACGAGCTGGAGCGCGCGCTGCTCCACCTCGCGCAGGTCACCAAGGAGCTGACCGGCAAGTCCAAGCTCTGCCTGGCCGGCGGCGTCACCCTCAACTCGGTCGCCAACCAGAAGATCCGCGCCGCGGGCATCTTCGAGGACGTCTTCATCCCGGCGCCCGCCGGTGACTCCGGCGTCGCGATCGGCGCCGCGCTGTACGGCTGGCACACCATGCTCGACGGCAAGGAGCGCAAGGTCCTGCGCACCGCCGCGCTCGGCCGCACCTACTCCCGCGAGCGGGCGGAGGAGGCCCTGGAGGCCTACCGCGGCAAGCTGGAGTGGCGCGAGGCCGAGATCCCCGAGGTCGCCGAGCTGCTGTCGCAGCACTACCTGGTCGGCTGGGTCCAGGGCCCGTCCGAGATGGGCCCGCGCGCGCTCGGCCACCGCAGCATGCTCGCCGACCCGCGCCACCCGCGCACCCGGGACTACCTCAACGTCACGGTCAAGCACCGCGAGGTGTTCCGCCCGTACGCGCCCTCGGTGCTCGCCGAGCACGTCTCGGAGTGGTTCGACTTCGAGGGCGAGAGCCCGTTCATGCTGCTCGTCCCCGGGGTCCGCGAGGAGCGCCGCGAGCAGGTCCCGGCGATCACCCACGTCGACGGCACCGCCCGCGTGCAGACCGTCCACCCCGAGCTGGACCCGGCCTACCACGCCCTGATCAGCGCGTTCCACGAGCGCACCGGCGTCCCGCTGGTGCTGAACACCTCGTACAACGACAACGGCGAGCCCATCGTGGAGACGCCCGAGGACGCGCTGCGCACCTTCGCCCGCACCGAGCTGGACTTCCTCTACCTGGAGGGCCTGCTGGTCAGCAAGGTCGGCCGCGACACCCTGCCCGAGGGCCACCCCCGGGAGACCCCGCTGGCGGACGACGCCGCCGGGAAGTAGGCCCGGACGGGTGGGCGGGGGCCCGGGCCCCGCGACCCCCCGCCCGCGCAAACCCAAGGGCAACAACCCCCGG
>NZ_JBFBDO010000044.1:0-50987 GCF_040683335.1 Kitasatospora sp. NPDC093806 | reverse complement strand
GCGGGTCCCCCCGGGGGGCGCCCCCCCCCGCGGTCCGTCGGCCCGGGCGGGGGGGGGGGGCCCCCGCCCCCCCCCCCCCGCCGCCGTCGAACCCGCATGGCACGAACCCCGAGGAAGGGCAACAGCACCGTGTTCCGTGACAGCCAGGCGGCCATGCCGGACGTCAAGGCCTTCGACAACTGGTACGACCGCGCGTCGGTCCGTTCCACTCCCCGTCGACTGGTCGAGGTCGACGACGACATCCACAAGGCGTTCTTCCCCGAACACCTGGTGCTCCACCTCTCCCACCCGCTGATCGACCCCGAGGACCACAAGCTCCGCCGGTACCTCACCGCCCAGCACCTCTACCAGTGGCTGCAGTTCACCACCACCTTCGAGGTCGCGGTGGTCGGCCGGGCCACCCAGCTGATCGCCGACAACGGCACCGGGCTGACCCTCTCCGCCAACTCGCGGATGACCGCCTTCCAGATCCTGGTCGACGAGGCCTACCACTCGCTGTTCAGCCTGGACGTCCAGCACCAGCTCGTGGCGCGCTCCGGGATCGGCGCGCTGGAGCACGACTTCGGCCCCTTCATCGCCAACCTGGACGCCATCGGCGACGACATGCCGGACCACCGGGTGCTGGTCCAGCTGCTCCAGGTCGTGGTCTTCGAGACGCTGATCACCTCCATCCTCAACGACATCCCGGTGGACGAGAGCCTGATCGGGGTGGTCCGCACCACCGTGCGCGACCACGCCATCGACGAGGGCCGGCACCACGTCTTCTTCGCCACCTTCTTCAAGCACCTGTGGGGCCAACTGGACACCCGCACCCGCGCGTTGGTGGCCGGCTACCTGCCGAACCTGATCGTCCGCTCGCTCCAGCCGGCCACCGCCCCCGCCGCCGCGGCGCTGCTCTCGGCGGGCTTCTCGGAGCAGCGGACGAAGCAGGTGATCGCCGAGTCCTACGCGCAGGACACGGTGGTCGCGGGCATCCGGCAGTCCGCGGCGAAGACCATCCGCCTGCTGGAGGAGGTCGGCGTCCTCGACGTCCCCGGCGCCCGGGAGCAGTTCCTCACCCACGGGCTCATCCTCGAACGCCGGTGACCCCCAACCCGCCAGTACAGCACGTCGATCGAAGTGAGGAAGTCAGCATGGCCGCGGACGGAGTGCTGCTCGTGATGGGCAGCGGGCACCAGCAGTACCGGGAGTACCTGCTCGCCTCGGCGGCCGAGGTCGCCCCGGTGTGGCTGTTCGACCCGCAGCCGCCGACCTGGCAGCAGCCGTACATCCAGGGCAGCACCGTGTTCGACGTCTTCGACCCGGTCGAGGCGGTCCTGCGGGCGAAGGAAC
Source organism: Kitasatospora sp. NPDC093806 (assembly GCF_040683335.1). Lineage (NCBI taxonomy): Bacteria > Bacillati > Actinomycetota > Actinomycetes > Kitasatosporales > Streptomycetaceae > Kitasatospora > Kitasatospora sp. NPDC093806. The sequence goes on along the minus strand of NZ_JBFBDO010000044.1, from coordinate 49,655 downwards.
TCGCCGCCACCACCAGGATCCTGGGCGTCTACTGCTACCACGAGGGCGTGATCAGCGCGGCCGCGAGCGTCGCCGCCGCGCTGGAGCTGCCCGGCCCCACGCCGGCGGCGGTCGGCAACGTCCGCGACAAGAACGCCACCCGGGAGCTGCTGACCGCGGCCGGCTTCGTCCAGCCGCGCCGCGCCCTGGTCCGCGACCTGGCCGAGGCGACCGCCGAGGCGGAGCGGATCGGCTTCCCGCTGGTCGCCAAGCCGCGCGGACTGGGCGCCAGCCAGGGCGTGATCAAGGTCGGCTCGGCCGCGGAACTGGCCGCCGCCGTGGAGATCAGCCGCAGCGCCGTCCAGGCCGGCATGGACAACAGCGGCGGCGTGCTGCTGGAGGAGTACCTGACCGGGCCGGAGATCAGCATCGACGCGGCGGTCTTCGAAGGCGAGTACCTGCCCTACCTGGTCGCCCGCAAGGAGCTCGGCCCGGAGCCGTTCTTCGAGGAGCAGGGCCACCGGATCGACGCCGAGGACCCGTTCCTGCGGGACGCCGAGCTGCTCGCCATGGTGGCCGAGGCGCACCGGGTGCTGGGCTGGACGCACGGCATGACGCACACCGAGGTCAAGCTGACCCCGCGCGGCCCGGCGATCATCGAGGTGAACGGCCGGCTCGGCGGCGACCTGATCCCGTACGTGGGCTCGCTCGCCAACGGCCTGGACTCCGGGCGGATCTCGGCCGACGTCTCGCTCGGCGTCCGGCCGGACCTCACCCCGAGCCGCACCGGCCACACCGCCATCCGGTTCCGCTACCCGCCGGTCGACGCCCGGGTCGGGACGGTCCGGCTGCCCGCCGCCGACTCGGTCCCCGGACTGGTGGAATCCGTCACCCTGGTCGGCCCCGGGGACGAGCTGCGGCTGCCCCCGCACGGCTACGTGAACCGCTACGGGTACCTGGTCGCCCGGGGCGAAAGCGCGGAGGATTGCCGCAAGACCCTCGAACAGGCCGTCGCCGCAACCGAGTTCACCTTCGAGCGGCTCGCTTCCCCGGCTGCCTGAGCGTGCCCTCCGGGAGCTGGAAAGGAACCGACGTTGTCACAGAACCATGGTGATCTCGCCGAGCGGGACCCATCGGACGCGAGCCCGCGGGAAGGCACCGGCCCACAGGACGCCACCGGCTCGCGCGAAGGCACCGGCTCGCGCGCAGGCACCGGCTCGCGGGAAGGCACCGGGGAGGCCGCGGAGCAGCCGCAGCCGGGCATGATCCGCACCCTCCGGGAGCTGCCCAAGCCGGTGATCGTGCTGCTGATCGGCCTCGCGGTCAACCGCATGGGCAGCTTCGTCTCGATCTTCCTGGTGCTCTACCTGACCGGCCTCGGCTACTCGCCGGCGCTGGCCGGCGCGGCCCTGACCGGCTACGGCATCGGCTCGATCGCGGGCGTGTTCACCGGCGGGATCTGCGCCGACCGGTTCGGCCCGCGCCGGACCATCGTCGGTTCCATGCTCTTCTCCAGCATCGCGGTCGCCGCGGTGGCCGGGGTGCAGCAGTACGGGCTGCTGCTCGTGGTCTGCTTCCTGGCCGGCTTCATCACCCAGATCTACCGGCCGGCCGCGTCCACCATGCTGGCCGAACTCACCCCGCCCGACCGGCTGGTGATGACCACCGCGGTCAGCCGGCTGGGGATCAACCTCGGCGCGGCGGTCGGCCCGCTGCTCGGCGTCTGGCTGGCCAGTTACTCCTACCGGCTGGTGTTCCTGGTCGGCGGTGCGACCGCGCTGGTGGTGGCCGTCCTCACCGTGCTGATGCTGCCGCCGGACGCGCCCGCCCGTTCCGGCACGGCGGGGGCCCGGACGGCCGGCCCGGCCGTCGCCGAACCGCGCGGCTCGGGCTACCGGCTGCTGCTGCGCGACCACCGCTACCTGCTGGTGCTCGGCGCGATGTTCGCCACCGCGCTGGCCGAGGTCCAGTACCAGACCGTGCTGCCGCTGACCGTCCAGGACCGCGGGCTGCCGACCGGGCTGTACGGCACGGTGGTGGCCCTGAACGCGGCCCTGGTGATCGTGGTGGAGCTGCCGCTGACCCAGGTCATCCAGCGGCTGCCGATGCGGGTGTCCATCTCGGTCGGCACCCTGCTGATCGGCGGCGGCCTGGCGCTGTTCGGCGTGCACTCCGGCGTCTGGCTGTTCTACCTCGCCACGGTGGCCTGGACGCTCGGCGAGATCATCAGCTCGCCGTCCGTCAACTCCTACCCGGCGCTGGTCAGCCGGCCGGAGACCCGGGGCCGGTACATCAGCGCCCTGACCGCCTGCCAGACCACCGGCTACGCGCTCGGGCCCACCATCGGGGCGCTCGTCTACCAGCAGGGCAACGACCTGGTGTGGGTGATGTGCGGTCTGCTCGGCGCCGCGGGCTGGCTGGGCATGTGGATCGGCGTCCGGCTGCCGTCCGACGGCCGGACCAACCCTCAGAAGACCGCCTCAGCGAATTCCAGCGGATCCCGGGACCCGGAATGATATACAAACACGCTTACGAACTGGTCCACGACGACGTGTTCCTCGACCTGGGCGGCTTCATCCCCGGCGTGGACCTCATCCTGAAGATCGAGGGCCTCAACCCGGCCGGCTCGATCAAGCTCAAGACGGCGCTCGCGCTGATCGAGGACGCCGAGCGGCGCGGGGTGCTGCGCCCCGGCGGCTCGGTGATCGAGTCCTCCTCGGGCAACCTCGGGGTGGCGCTCAGCTCGGTGTGCGCGGCCCGCGGGTACGCGTTCACCTGCGTGGTCGATCCGAACACCTCCGCCCAGAACCTGGCGCTGATGAGCGCCTACGGGGCCACCGTCCACCTGGTCGACCAGCGGGACGCCAACGGCGGCTTCCTGCAGTCCCGGATCGACCACATCCAGCGCCGGCTGGCCGAGGACCCGGACCTGCTCTGGCTGAACCAGTACGCCAACCCGGCCAACCCGCGGGCGCACCACGACTGGACGGCGGCGGCCATCGCCCGGGCCGTCCCCAACCCCGACTTCCTGTTCATCGGGGCGGGCACCACCGGCACCCTGATGGGCTGCGCCGAGTTCTTCCGGGAGCACTCGCCGTCGACCCGGATCGTCGCGGTGGACGCCGAGGGGTCGATCACCTTCGGGCACCCGGCGGGCCGGCGGTACATTCCGGGCCTGGGCACCAGCCGGCGGCCGGAGGTCTTCCGGCCCGGCCTGGTGGAGGACGTGGAACTGGTCCCCGAGCGCGAGGCGGTGCGGATGTGCCGCGCGCTGGCGCGGCAGCGGGGCCTGGCGCCCGGCGGGTCCACCGGTTCGGTGCTGGCCGCCGTCGCCCGGCGCCGGGACCGGCTGCCGGCCGGCGCCAAGGTGGTCGCGATCTCCCCGGACAGCGGTGAGCGGTACCTCTCCACGGTCTACGACGACGGCTGGGTGGCGGAGAAGTTCGGCGCCCCGGCACCCGGCGACGTCGTCGAGGACCTGGCCTATTCCGGCTGACACCCGTCCGGCGCCGCTCGGAGTGCAGCCCGGGCGCGCAACCCACGAGCAACAGGAACCACAGCATGACTGACGTCATCCAGCCCGGCACCCACGCCGGCGCCCATGCCGACATCCACCCCGACATCCACGCCGACCTCGACCTCGGTGGCCGCCCCGGCCTCCGCTCCGGCGGCCACCCCGGCTTCCACACCGGTCCGGCCCCGGTCCGCGAGGCGGCCGGCGTCTTCTCGCTCGGCGCGCTCGACCGGGACGTGGTCCACGGCCTGGTGGAGCGCTCCTGCGAGCTCTACGCCGACCCCACCGCCCACCGCCGCCCGCTGGCGGGCAAGGTGGTCGGGGTGCTGTTCGCCAAGACCTCCACCCGGACCCGGACCGCGTTCACCTCCGGCGTGGTCCGGCTGGGCGGCACGCCCATCGCGTACGGCCCGAACGACCTCCAGACCAACACCGGCGAGACCCTGCTGGACACCGGCCGGATCCTCGGCTCGATGCTGGACCTGCTGGTGGCCCGGACCGCCGGACCGCTGGACGACCTGTACACGATCTCCCGGGCCGGCGGCATCCCGGTCGTCAACGCCATGGCGGCCGAGGAGCACCCGACCCAGGGCATCTGCGACCTGGCCTCGATCCGGATGATGCGCGGCTCGGTCGACGGCGCCCGGGTGCTCTACCTCGGCGAGGGCAACAACACCGCGACCGCGCTGGCCGAGGGCCTGGCCCACCACACCGGCTGCACGGCGGTCTTCGCGACCCCGCCGGGGTACGGCGTGCCGGCCGGGGTGCTGGCGGCCGCCGCCGAACGCGGCCGGGCGCTCGGCACCGAGATCACCGAGGTGCAGGACGTCGCCGAGCTGCCCGCCGAGACCGACTTCGTCTACACCACGCGGTGGCAGACCACCGGCACGGTGAAGAACGACGACCTGTGGCGGGAGACCTTCCGCCCGTTCTACGTCGACGACGCCCTGATGAGCCGCTGGCCGGCGGCCTGGTTCATGCACGACCTGCCCGCCAACCGCGGCGAGGAGGTCTCGGCCCGCACCCTGGACGGGCCGCGGTCGATCGCCTGGTCCCAGGCGCGGATGAAGCTGGCCAGCGCGATGGCCGTCCTCGAATGGGTGGCCGGTCAGCGCTGACCGGTCCCACCCTCGCACCCCCCACAACAGCGATCCATCGGCAAGGAGAACGGCCCAGTCATGCGCGAACGCCTTGTTCAACTGATCACCGCCGTGGTCATCGAGATCAGCGAGCGACGGGACGAGAAGATCCCGACCGACGACCTCCTCAACGTCAGCCTGTACGGCGACACCGGGGTGTTCGACTCGATGCACCTGGTCAACTTCCTCTCCCTGGTGGAGGAGGCGATCGAGGACGAGTTCGACGTCGAGATCTCGCTGACCTCGGAGAAGGCGGTCTCCCGCCGGGTGAGCCCGTTCAGCCGGGTCGACAAGCTGATCGAGTTCATCGAAGAGGAGATGCAGCTCGCGGGCGCCGAGGCCGGGGCCGAGACCGGAGCCGCGGCCGGGGCGACGGCATGACCGTCACGGTCAGACGGGCCGTCGAGGACGACCTGCGCAAGGTCTACCTCCTGCTGCGGGACTCCACCCTCAACTCGGCCTGGATCCCGTTCGAGTGGCGGCGCCGGATGTTCCAGCCGGTCTGGGGCGGCCAGGAGGGCTACTACGGCTACGTGATGGAGGACGGCGACGAGGTCGTCGGCTTCCTCGGCACGCTGTTCACCGAGCGCGAGGTGGCCGGCAAGCCGCACAAGTTCTGCGAGATCCACAGCTGGTACGTCAAGGAGGACTACCGGAACGAGAGTATGAAGCTCTTCCTCCCGGTGATGTCCGTCCGCAAGGCGACGCTGCTCAACTACACGCCCACGCAGACCGTCTACGACATCAGCAAGAAGTTCGGCTGGGAGGACCTGGAGACGAAGGTCCGCCAGTTCCTGCCGGTGCCGACGGCGCGCGGCCTGGGCCGGGGCCTGCGGGTGGAGACCCGCAAGCACGTGATCGCCCAGCACCTGGACGAGGCCGACCGGAAGGTCTTCCTCGACCACGAGGACCTGCGGTGCCGGCACTTCCTGATCACCCGCAAGGGCAGCACCGACTACCTGTACGTGGTGGTCAAGAAGCTGCGGCTGGGCCGGTTCGTGCCGTTCGGCCGGATCCTGTACGCGAGCGACCCGGCGAAGCTGCTCGCCGCGATCGACCACCTGCGGCTGGCCTGGTGCCTGCGGCTCGGCCTGGCCTTCGTGGTCATGGACGACGGCGCGCTGCAGGGCGCGATCCGGGCGGCGGGGCGCGAGCCCTCGTTCACCCGGGTGGTCACCCGCGAGGTGCCGTCGCTGTTCAAGTCGAAGGACCTGGACCCGGACGACCTGCGGTCGGCGCTCTACACCCTGCCCCTGCTCATCGGCTACCGGCTGCACTGACCGATGATCATCCTTGTCACCGGCGCCCGGACCGGAGTCGGCCGGGCGCTCGCCGAGCACTTCCTCGACCAGGGCCACCAGGTCGTGGGGTGCAGCCGAAGACCCTCGTCGCTCGACCACCCCGCCTACCGGCACCACGAGGTGGACATCACCGACGGCAAGGCGCTGCGGTCGATGTTCCGGGAGGTCCGCCGGGAGTTCGGCCACCTCGACGCCCTGGTCAACAACGCCGGCACGTCGACCATGAACCACTTCATGATGACGCCGGAGAAGGTCGCCCGGGACGTCTTCGACCTCAACTTCTTCGCCGTCCTGAACTGCTGCCGGGAGGCCACCAAGCTGCTGCAGAAGTCGCCCGGCCCCACCTCGGCGATCCTCAACGTCTCGACCGTCGCGGTGCCGTGGGCACTGGACGGCCAGCTGGTCTACTCGGCCAGCAAGAGCGCCGTCGAGCAGCTGACCCGGGTGATGAGCAAGGAGCTGGCCGACTTCCGGATCAGGGTCAACGGCATCGGGCTGCCCCCGGTGTCCACGGTCCTGACCCGCACCCTGCCCGCGGGGTTGGTGGACACCCTGGTCGCGCGGCAGGCGATCAAGCGCATGTGCACGATGCCGGACGTCCTCGGCCCCGTCGACTTCCTGATCTCTCAGCAGGCGGGGTTCGTCACCGGCGAGACGCTCTTCCTGGGGGGAGTCACCTGATGCGAGACCAACTCATCGGAAAACTGGAACGGTTGGGCGACCGCACGGCCGTCGTCGACGACGCCGGGAGCCGCAGCTACGGCGAGCTGCTCGGCGCCGTCCGGCGGGCCGGGGAGCGGCTGCGGGAGCACGGGGTGCGGCCGCACGACGCCGTGGTGCTGCACGCGGACTTCTCGTTCGGGTCGATCGCCGCGCTGCTCGCGCTGTACCTCAACCGGAACGTCGTCATCCCGGTGGTCACCTTCACCGAGGGGACGCGCGCCACGATCACCGAGTCCTGCCGGCCGCGCCACCTGCTCACGGTCGCGGCGGACGGGGCGGACGTCACCGTCGAGGCGATGTCCGCGCCGGAGTCGGCACAGGAACCCGGCTACGGTCCGCTGGTCGAGGCCGGGGCGGCCGGGCTGGTGCTGCTGAGCAGCGGCTCCACCGGTGCGCCCAAGGCGATCCTGCACAACCTCGACGCCCTGGTCGAGGAGAAGGTCGGCCCGGGCACCCGGGTCGGGGCCAAGGCGCCGCACATCCTGATGTTCCTGCTGTTCGACCACATCGGCGGCATCAACTCGCTGCTCGGCGTGTTCAAGGTGGGCGGCACGGCCGTCGTGCCGGGCCGCCGCACGCCGGACGAGATCTGCGCGCTGGTCGAGCGGCACGGCATCCGGCTGCTGCCGACCAGCCCGACCTTCCTCAACCTGCTGCTGATCGGCGACTACCACCGCAAGTACGACCTCGGCAGTCTGCGGCTGATCAGCTACGGCACCGAGCCGATGCCCGAGGAACTGCTGCGGCGGGTCCACGAGGCGTTCCCCCGGGCGCGGCTGCTGCAGACCTTCGGGACCAGTGAGACCGGCATCTCGACCACCACCAGCGAGTCGTCCAGCAGCACCTACTTCAAGATCTCGGACGAGAACGTGCAGTACCGGATCGTCGAGGGCGAGCTTCAACTCAAGACCCGGACCCAGTTCATGGGGTACCTCAACTACCCCAGCGACTCGCTCACCGCCGACGGCTGGTTCCGCACCGGCGACCTCGTCGAGCAGAACGCGGACGGCTTCCTCAAGGTCAAGGGCCGCGCCAAGGAGGTCATCAACGTCGGCGGCGAGAAAGTGTTGCCGCTGGAGCTGGAGTCGATCCTGCTCGGCAGCCCGCTGATCGACGACTGCATCGTCTACGGGCGGCCCAACTCGATCACCGGCCAGTCGGTCTGCGTGGACGTCAAGCCGAGCGGCCCGCTGACCCGCGCCGAGGCGCGCCGGCACGTCCGCGAGTTCCTCGACGGCAAGGTCGAGCCGTTCAAGCTGCCGGCCAAGGTCAACGTGGTCGAGGAACTCGCCGTCTCCGAACGGTTCAAGAAGCGGAGGATCCAGCCGTGAAGGATCTGGTCGTGATCGGCGCGGGCAGGTTCGCGCTGGAGGTCACCCGGTACGTCGAGGACACCGCGGCCCACCGCGTCGTCCGGTACGTCGCCGTGGCCGGGGAGGCGGTCGCCGCTCCCGCCGAACTGTGCGTCACGGAGCATGACTTCGCTCCGGAGCCCGGCACCCCGGTGGTGCTCGCGGTGTCGGACGTCGCCCGCCGGCGCGAGCTGATCGACGGTCTCATCGGCCGGCACCGCCTGCTGGCCGAGAACATCGTGCACCCGTCCTCCCGGGTCGACGCCGGCGCGCTGCGCGGCACCGGCAACGTCATCGGCCCGGACAACTACCTCGGCGTGAACGCCACCCTCGGCGACTTCAACGTCCTGAACTACCGCAGCACCGTGGGGCACCACTCGCGGATCGGCTCGAACAACTTCATCGCGCCGAACTTCCACTGCGGCAACAGCATCGAGGTCGGCGACGACAACCTCTTCGGGCTCAGCTGCACCGTCGCCCCCGGGCTGGTGATCGGCAGCGACTGCCGGTTCCAGGCCGGGCTCAGCCTGTTCGAGAACGCGAGCAGCGGGTTCTCCTACATCGCGCCGAGCCGCATCAAGTCCGTCAAGCCCTTCTGAGTCCTTCCGAGGAGACGAGCAGTGAAGCGTTCCAAGGTTTCCATCATCGGCGCGGGCCCGGCCGGCTGCGTCGCCGCCCTGACCCTGCACAAGCTCGGCCACGAGGTCGAGGTCTTCGAGCGTGACCACTTCCCCCGCTACCGCATCGGCGAATCGTTTCTTCCCGGCACGCTGTCGATCCTCAACCGGCTCGGCCTCCAGGAGAAGATCGACGCGGCCGGGTTCGTGAAGAAGCCCTCGGCCACCTTCCTCTGGGGCCAGGACCAGGCCCCGTGGACCTTCTCCTTCAGCACCCCCCGGACCTCCCCCTGGGTCTTCGACCACGCCATCCAGGTCAAGCGCGAGGAGTTCGACCAGCTGCTGGTGGACGAGGTCCGCGAGCGCGGTATCGCCCTGCACGAGGGCACCCCCGTCTCCAAGGTGGACATCTCCGCCACCGACACGGTCACCCTCACCGTCCAGCAGGACGGCGCGGCGCGCACCGTGACCAGCGACTTCGTGATCGACGCCGGCGGCGCGAGCAGCCCGCTGGCCCGTCAGCTCAAGACCCGCCGGTACGACGAGTTCTACAAGAACTTCGCCGTCTGGTCCTACTTCAAGCGCCCCGACCCCTTCGAGGGCGACCTCAAGGGCACCACCTACTCGATCACCTTCGAGGACGGCTGGGTGTGGATGATCCCGCTCAAGGACGACCTCTACAGCGTCGGCCTGGTCGTCGACCGCTCGAAGGCCGCCGAGGTCAAGGAGCTCGGCCCGGAGCGGTTCTACCGCGAGACCCTCGCCAAGGCGAAGCGGGCCACCGCGATCCTGGACGGCGCCGAGATGGTCGACGAGGTCCGGATCGTCCACGACTGGTCCTACGAGTCCGAGCTCTTCTCCCGCGACCGCTTCTTCCTCTGCGGCGACGCGGCCTGCTTCACCGACCCGCTGTTCTCCCAGGGCGTCCACCTCGCCACCCAGTCCGCCGTCTCGGCGGCCGCCGCGATCGACCGGATCACGGCGCACGAGGACGAGTCCGAGGCCGTCCACCAGTGGTACAACCGCACCTACCGGGAGACCTACGAGCAGTACCACGAGTTCCTCGCCTCCTTCTACACCTTCGCCTCCTTCACCGAGCCCGAGTCCGAGTTCTGGGTGAAGCGCCGGATCAGCGAGACCGACGACGAGCGGCTCAGCCGCAAGACCTGGTTCGACCGGCTGGTCCAGACCGACCGGAACAGCGACGACTGGTCGATCGCCGACTTCCGCGACCGCGCCTCCACGATGATCGGCATCGGCCGCCACCGCCGCCCCGAGCTGAGCGACGAGTTCACCGACGACGAGCTCAACATCGCCCGCGTCCAGTGGATCGGCAAGCTCACCAAGGACCTCAACAGCATCAAGCGGCTCCAGTGGAACGGCACCGAGGTGCAGCTGAAGCCGCACTACAAGGTCGAGCCGCACGGCTTCCGGCTGGAGCCGAAGCAGGTGCTCGCCAACGAGGACGGCCTCGACATGACCAAGTGGCCGCTGGAGGAGGAGCACCGGGAGATCTTCGCCGGCCTGCTGAAGGAGGACGTCGGCTACAAGGAGGTCGTCCGGCAGCTGAGCGACACCGGCCGCCAGGAGCTCAGCTCGCAGATCGTCATCCGGCTGATGGAGGCCGGGCTGCTGACCGGCTTCAACAAGCACGGCGAGCGCGTGGTCATCCAGGACCGGCTGCGCTTCGACGGCGTCGGCGTCGAGTACGAGGTCTGATCATGACCGAGCAGCCGACACTGGTGTTCCTGGCGGGGATCGGCAACTCCGGCCCCGAGCACTGGCAGCGCCGCTGGTACGAGCGCGAGGCGCGGCGCAGCGTGTGGGTGGAGCACGACTCCTGGGACGGCCCGGTCCGGGACGCCTGGGTGGACGACCTCGCCGACACCCTCGCCTCCGTCCCGGGGCCGAAGGTCCTCGTCGCGCACAGCCTGGGCTGCACGCTGCTCGCCGAGTGGGCGCACGCGCTCGGCGACGCGGCGGGCGGCGTGGCGGGCGGCCTGGCCGGGGAGGTGGCCGGGGCGTTCCTGGTCGCCGTCCCGGACGTCGCCGGGGAGTCCTTCCCGGCCGAGGCCGAGGGCTTCGACGGCGCCGCGTACCGGCGGCGGCTGCCCTTCCCGGCGACCGTGGTCGCCAGCGAGGACGACCCGTACGGCTCGCTGGAGCACGCCACGGCGACGGCGGAGCGGCTGGGCGCGCGGCTGGTGAACGTCGGGCGCAGCGGGCACATCAACGCCTCCTCCGGCCTGGGCGACTGGGACGAGGGCTGGGCCCTCCTGCACGACGGGCTCGGCGACGGCCCGGGCAACGGGCTCGCGGCGGGGTGAGCGCGCCGACAGCCGTTTGACGCCTGGTGGGGCCGGCCCGGCGGCCCCACCAGGCCCGGAGGGGAACTCACGAGGGGGAGCCACGATGGAACTCGTTCCTGCCGAACCGCTCGGCAGCAGGTACCGCGACACCGGCATCGACGCCGACACCACGTTCCGCTACTGGAAGTCCGAGCTGCACCGGCCGCAGGTGCTGGTCTGGACGGGCCGGCGGCGGGTGGCGACCGTGCTCGACGAGCGCCGGCCGGACGGCTCGCTCGTGCTCTCCGGCGCCGCCACCGCCGACGGGCCGGGCGGCGGCCTGGCCGACCTCCGTCCGGACGGCCGGCTCGCGCTGGCCTTCCGGGCCGACGCCGGGCGGCTGCGCCGGGGCCGGCTGGTCCCGCTGTTCAGCACGGACTACCGGATCGACCACCGGCGCGGGCGGATCGAGGTGCGGTTCCCGCTCGCCCGCGGCGAGGAGCGCACGCACCCGCTGCCGGAGCCGGTCGCGGCGCGCCTCGACTGCGGCGTGCTGTTCGGCCGCCCGCAGCGCATCGCGGTCACCCGGCTCTCCCCGTACGGGGGCGAGTTCAGCACCGAGGACCCGGGCCGCTGCCTGGCCCCCGGGATGACCGTCACGATCGACTCGTGGCTGCCGTGGCTGGGCCGCTGGCGGCTCACCGCCCAGCTGACCGCCTGCCGGGAGGACGCGACCGGGGTGCGGTTCGCCTTCCGCACCGTCGACCGGCGGTCGGTGCGCGCCGGTGCGGTGGTCCTCGCCGGGACCGTCCCGGGCTTCGGCTTCGACGCCCTGCGGTCGGCCGGCGTCCGGCCCGCCCGGATGACCCGGTACCTGTCGGTCCGGACGGTCGCGGACGAGGCCGGCTACCGCCGGGCGCTGGACGTCCGGCTGGCCGGCAACCGGCACTTCGGCCGCCTCGCCGGGGTCGACGACAGCCGGGAGGTGGCCGACCGGCTCGACCCGCACTCGGTCAACTTCGTCTGCCTGCTGGGCGACAAGGCGGTGGGCGCGGGCCGGGTCGTGGTGAACGGCGGCGACCGCTCGCTGAGCGAGATCGAGGCCGGGACGGCGGGCCTGCCGGTGCACATCTGGCGCGGCGGGTTCGTCGAGGTCTCCCGGCTGGCGGTCGACCCGGAGCACCGGGGCGCGGGGGTGGTCGTCGCACTGTTCCGCGAGATCGCCCGGCTCGCCTTCAACCTCGACTGCCGCTACCTGGTGCTGGACGCCATCGACAAGCTGGTGCCGGTCTACCGGCGGCTCGGCGGGGAGCGGCTGCCGCTCGCCAAGGCCCACCAGTACAGCGGCGAGACGGTGCACGTGATGGCGATCGACATCGGCGCCCAGCTCGGCCGGCTGGACCGGCGCTGGCCGCAGTGGCAGTACGTGTTCGGCCCCGTCCTCGACCACCACCTGCGCACCTCGCCGCCGGAGGCGCTGACGGGCCGGGTCCGCGGGCTCGGCGTCGTCCCCTTCTGGCTCAAGCGGATCGTCGGCCGCGCGCTCTGACGCACCCGCCGTCCTCCCCTTCTCCCTCATTCTCTCTAAGGACCCCGTCCCGTGGCCGCTCAACCCCGTCCGTGGCCGGCGCTGGTGGCGCTGATCGTCGGCTCCTTCATGGTCGTGCTCGACATGACCGTCATCGCCGTCGCCAACCCGGCGATCATGGCGAGCCTGCACGCCGACGTCACCTCCCTGGTCTGGGCGACCAGTTCCTACCTGCTGACCTTCGCCGCGCTGCTGCTGCCCGCCGGCCGGCTCGGCGACCGGTTCGGCCCCCGGCGGGTCTACCTGGCCGGGCTGCTGGTCTTCGGCGCCGCCTCGCTGGGGTGCGGGCTGGCCCCCACCGTCGGGGCGCTGATCGCCGCCCGCGCCGTGCAGGGCGTCGGCGCCGCCCTGGTGGCCCCGCAGGCGATGGCCGTGATCACCCGGCTGTTCCCGCCGGAGCGGCGCAGCGCCGCGATGAGCGCGTGGGGCGCGGTCGCCGGGCTCGCCAACCTGGTCGGGCCGCTGCTCGGCGGGGTGCTGGTGGACCGGGCCGGCTGGGAGTGGATCTTCTACCTCAACCTGCCGGTCGGGCTGGCCGGGTTCCTGCTGGCGCTCCGCTACGTCCCCGAACTGCCCACCCGCGCCCGCGGGTTCGACGTCCCCGGGATGCTGCTGAGCAGCGTCGGCATGCTGCTGCTGGTGGTCGGCCTCCAGGAGGGCGGCGGCCGCGGCTGGAACGGCTGGACGCTGGGCTCGCTCGCCGCCGGGCTCGCGGTGCTGGCGCTGTTCGCCGCCCACCAGGCGCGCCGCGACCGGCCCGGCTCGACGGCCGACCCGCTGCTGCCGCTGGGCATCCTGCGCGGCCGGACCTTCACCGCGGCCGCCGTGGCGGTCGCCCTCGCCGCGGCGGCGGTCACCGCCCTGCTGGTGCCGCTGTACCTGCAACTGGAGGCGGTGCGCGGCCTGTCGGGCGCCGGGGCCGGGCTGGTGCTGGCGCCGATGGCGCTGCTGGCCATCCTGTTCGTCCCGGTGGTCGGCCTGATCGGCGACCGGCTGCACCCGCGGGTGGTCCCGCTGGTCGGCCTGGTGCTGTTCGCCGGCACGCTCGCCGGGTTCTCGGTGTTCCTGACGCCCGACACGCCGATCGGCCTGCTGCTGGCGGGCGCCGCCCTGGCCGGGATCGCCAATGCCTGCATCTGGCCCTCGCTGGCGGTGGCCGCCACCCTCGACCTGCCGCCGGACCGGGCCGGCGCGGGCGCGGGGGTCTACAACGCGCTGCGGCAGGTCGGTTCCGTGCTCGGCAGCGCCGCCATCGGCACCCTGCTGGCGTCCCGGCTGACCGCGCACCACCTGCCGGCCGCCGACGCCGCGACGAGCGTTCCCGCGGCGGAGCTGCCGGCGCTGAGCGACGCCCTCACCGAGTCGCTCCACCTGCCCGTCGGGTTCCTGCTGCTCGGCGCCGTCGCCGCCGCCCTGATCGTCCGACCCGCGCCTGCCCCGGTTCCGTCCCCGTCGCCCTCCTCCTCCCCGGTGGTGACCCGATGACCAGTCAGACCACCGTCCACTTCCTCTTCAGCGTGGCCGTGCTGCTCGGCGTGGCCAAGCTGCTGGGCGCGCTCGCCCGGCGGGTGCGCCAGCCGGCCGTGGTCGGCGAGATCGTCGCGGGCGTCCTCTGCGGCCCGCTGGTGCTCCCGGACGCCGTCCGCGAGGTGCTGCTGCCCAAGGACGTCGCTCCACTGCTGTCGGCCCTGGCCTCGGTGGGCCTGGCCCTGTTCATGTTCATCGTGGGCTACGAGCTGGACCACACCCTGCTGCGCGGCCGCACCCGCACCGCCCTCGGCGTCGCGGGCGGCTCGGTCCTGGTGCCGCTGCTGGCCGGCTGCGGCACCGCGCTGCTGCTCGCCGACCGGTACGCCCCGGGCTCCACCACCGGCTTCGTGCTCTTCCTGGGCATCGCGATGTCCGTCACCGCCTTCCCGGTGCTGGCCCGGGTGCTCGCCGACCGGGGCCTGAACAGCACCCCGATCGGCGGCGTCGCGCTCGCCGCGGCCGCGCTCGGCGACCTGGTGGCCTGGGTCGCGCTGGCGGGCGTGGCGGCGTTCTGCGGCACGGCCGAACAGTGGCGGGTGAGCCTGCTCCCGGTGTACGCGCTGTTCCTGCTGCTCGTCGTCCGCCCCGCGCTGCGGCGCCTGCTGCGCCCGCACGGCAGCGGCGCGACCCCGCCCGCGGCGCTCTTCCCGCTGCTCACCGCCGGACTGCTGCTCTCCTGCGCCGCCACCGAGTGGCTCGGCGTCCACTACATCTTCGGGGCCTTCGCGTTCGGCGCGATCATGCCCCGGGCCGGCCTCGACGGCCTGCGCGAGCACCTGATCCGGGCCGCCGGCCAGCCCAGCGCGCTGCTGCTGCCGCTGTACTTCGTGGTGGCCGGCTCCAAGATGCGGCTGGACGGCTTCGGCGGCACCGCCGTGCTGACGCTCCTCGCGCTGCTCGCGGTCGCCGTCCTCGGCAAGGCCGTCGGCGTGTACGGCGGAGCGCGCCTGGGCGGGCTGCCGCGCGCGGACGCGCTGCCGGTCGCGGTGCTGATGAACGTCCGGGGGCTCACCGAGATCGTCATCCTCTCGGTCGGCCTGGAACTCCATCTGATCGACGGCACCGTCTACTCGATGATGGTGATCATGGCCCTGGTGACCACGGCCATGGCCGGCCCCCTGCTGGACGCCCTCCCGTCCCCCGCCGCCGCCCCGGTCTCCCCGGCTTCCCCCGCCTCCCCCGTCGCCCCCGTCGCCCCTGTAGTCGCCCCCCACCCCACGAAAAGCGGACGATGAACCTGTTCCAGCACGTCGACCTCTACTGCGAACGCGCCTCCGCCGCCTTCTGGGCCGAGCCCGTCAACGCGTTCAGCAACCTCTCCTTCGCCGTCGCCGCCTGGGCGATCTGGCGGATGCTCGCCCCCGAACGCCGCGACCCCGGCCGCCGGATCCCCCTCGGTGTCTCCTTCACCGTCCCGCTGATGCTGGCCATCTGCCTGGGCAGCTTCGCCTTCCACACCATCGGCACCATCTGGGCCCAGGTCCTCGACGTCGCCCCGATCGCGTTCTTCGTCTTCTGGTACCTGGCGGTCTTCCTGCAGTGGTTCTTCGGCCTGAGCCGGGCCCGCTGCCTGCTCGCCGTCGCCGGCTTCATCGCCTTCCTGGCCGCCTTCATCGCCCTCGCCGGCCCCTACATCCCCAACCGCTCCGGCACCTACGTCCCCGTCTTCCTCCTCCTGGTCGGCCTGACGGCGGTCCTGTTCCGTTCCCCCGACCCCACGCTCCGCGTCCACGCGCCCACCTTCGCCTGGGCCACCGCCGCCTTCACCGTCGCCCTCGTCGCCCGCACCGCCGACGAGTCCGTCTGCGGCTCCTTCCCCCTCGGCACCCACTTCCTCTGGCACTCCTTCGACGGCCTCCTCGTCTACCTCGCCTCCCGCGCCCTCGTCCTCCGCTGGCGCACGCAGACGGGGTCGACCGCGACCGAAGCCCCGGCCGACTCCGTCCTCGCCTCCGGCCGCTGACTCCTACCGCCAACCGCTACCAGCGGATCAGCACATAGCCGGGCCCGCCCGCGGTGCCCGGCCCGCCGCCGTGGCCGGCGGTCCCGGTGCTGCCCGACTTCGGGTCCGGGGCGGGGGACGGGCCGCCGCCGTCCCCGCCCCGTCCGCCCGCGTCACCGGCGGCACCGTTCCCACCGCTGCCGCCGACCCCGGTCCCGGCGGGCGGGGTGACGGCGACCACCGGCGGCAGGGCCCCGGCGGAGCCCGTCCCGCCGGTACCGCCCGCACCACCGCGCTCACCCCGGCCGAAGCGACCCGCGACGCCCTGGCCGCCGGTGACCCCGTCGGCGCCCGCGGTGCCGGGCATACCGGTGCTCCCGGGATTGCCGGTCAGGAAGGTGCCCGTGCCCGGACAGAACCTCGGGTTGCCGGTGGGCGCCGGGGCGCCGCCGCCGCCCCCCGCGCTCGGGCCGCCGGACCTGCCGCCGGAGCCCCCGGCACCGCCCGAAGCGCCGATCTTGCCGTTCTCCCCGCCCTGCCCGCCACCGCCGCCGGGGCCCGAGCCACCGCCGCCGCCGTTGCGGCCGGCCTTCCCGGCGATCAGGGTCCGGGTCCCGCGCACATAGGTGTCCGGGTTGTCGGCGACGGTCTCTCCGGCGCCGCCGCCCGCACCGCCGCCGCCGGCCCGGCCACTGACCAGGAGGGTGCCGGCCGCACCGCCGCCACCGCCCGCCCCACCGGCACCGCCGTCGGGCGAGTTGCTGGTGCCGACGACGGCGACGTAGAACTCCTGGCCCGGCGTCACGGTCAGCGTGCACTCCGAGTAGCCGCCGCTGCCGCCCCCGCCGCCACCACCCCCGCCCCCGCCGCCCGCGCCCCCTCCGCCGCCACCGCCCTGGACGGGGTTGGACACCAGGATCGGGAAGCTCCCCCCACCCCCTCCGCCGCCGCCCCCACCACCGGCGCCGCCCCCGGCCCCGCCACCACCGCGCCCCCAGACGTGCACGGTGATCCGGGTGACCCCGTCCGGGACCACGAACGTGGCCGTGCCCGGCCCGAAGCCCTGCTCGCCCTGGACGGCCACGGGGGGAGCACCGGGCGCGGCCGCCAGGGCCGGGCCGCACGGCAGCACGGCCGTGGCGGTCACGGCGGCCACGACCCCGGCGATCCCCTGACTCAAGGGAACCGTTCGACCCCGAAAGCTGCGCATGTCCGTCATCGTCGCCGCCCGCCGCCCCCGTCGCCACGCGGACGACCCGGCTCCCTGAGGTCCGCTCACCATTGGATGAGCACCGCCCCGCTCGTGCCGGCCGCCCCGCCCGTCCCGCCGTCACCGGACTGCCCGGGGCTGCCGCTCCCGGGGCTGCCGCCGTCGATGCCGGGTGTCCCACCGTCACCGCCCCGGCCGCCCGGGCGCCCGTCCCCGCCGGAGCCGCCCGTGCCCCCGGCACCGAACGCGTAGCCCCCGGAGGCGGTGGCCACCGCCCCGGCACCGCCCCGTCCGGACGAGCCGCTGTTCCCACCGTCGCCACCGGTCCCGCCCTGGCCGCCGGGGAGGACACCCTCGCCGTTCTCGCCGTCCTGCCCGGGGGTCCCCGTGCGGCCGCCGTCACCGACCGGCCCGGGGACGGCCCGGACCTCCTGCCCCTCGCAGTAGGGCCCGTCGATGCCGCTGAGAATCGGCGCCGAGCCGGAGCCGCCGCTGCCCGCGCCGCCACCGCGTCCACGCTTGGCGAAGCCTTCGAGGAACCCTCCGGCACCGTCGCCGTAGGTCCCCCGGTACCCGTGTCCGCCCGCGCGCCCGCCGCTGCCGGCGGGCGCCTGCAGGACGGGCAGTGCCAGGACGAACCGCGAACTCGCCATGATGAGGGTGTTGTTCCGGGGCAGGACTTCGACGGCCTCCGCACCGCTGCCGCCGTTGCCGCCGCTCGCCCCGTCGACGTTGTGCCCGGCACCGCCCGACCCGCCCGCTCCACCCGACCCACCGGCCGTCTCACCCGCCGGGCCCCCGACGCTGACGAACAGACTCTCGACCGGGCCGATGCCCAGGTCGTCGAGGTTCATCGTGCAGGTGACCAGGGTTCCGGCCTGGCCGCCCTGGCCGCCTCCCCCGCCACCTCCCCCGCCGCCGCCCGCACCGCTGTTCCCACCTGTGTCACCGCCGGCGCGCTCCCCGCCGCCGCCCCCACCCCCACCACCGCCACCCCCGCCTCCACCGCCGGGCCCGCCCGGCCCCCAGGCCGAGATCGTCAGGGTCGTCACCCCCGCCGGGATCGTGAAGACGGACGAATCCGCCTCGGTGATGAGCTGGGACCCGCCGACCGCCCTGACCCGCCCGGGCTCGGGCTCGGCCGGAGCCGCCGATGCCGGCGGCGCCCCGCACAGCGTGCTCCAGCCGACGGCCAGCACGGTCGCGGCGCCGGTCAACCTCCTCCTCCCCGCCCGGCGGGGTGAGCCGCCACCGGCCCCCGGAACCCGCCCATGATCCATCTCCTGCACGGTGCACGCCTTTCCTGGGTTCATCCGAGGCGGCCCACCACACCCGGCCGCCCGTTCCTGCGCCCAGTCTCGGCAGACCCGACGCCCCCGCGCCCACCCCACTGCTCCGACCGGCCGCCTCCACCCGGCACCCCGACCATCAGCCAGGCGCCGGCGCGCGCACCCCAGGAGCGGAAGCCCACGGTGCGGTGAACCCCCTGCCCCGGCTCCTAGCGCACCGGCCCCTGTCGTCACGGGAGCCAGCGCGCGACCTGTTCCCGTGTCACCCGAGCAGAACGACGTACCACAGCCGATTCGACTTGTCCCACTGGGCTTTGAGAAGCGCTTCGGCCTCGTTCTTCTCCCCGTACGAGACGTCGAGACAAAGGCGTCCATCGACGACATCCCCAGGGCGGATCCCCGCCGTGCCGGTCGTACCGGGACCCATCAACGCGGACGCAGCCGGTCCCGTACCCGCGTCACCGCCCTTGGCCGTGCACGGGTTCCACGCGCTCCGCTCCTTGCGGGCCCGGTCGATCACCCGGCTCACGCGTTCGCAGGACGCCGGGTCGGTGAAACGCATCATCAGATCGGTCGGCCCGCTGCTCGCCAGCAGATTGAGCGAACCGTGCCACAGCACGGTGCTGTCGAGGATGAGCACCTTCTCGCGCATCCGCTCGCGGAAGCCCACCTGGCAACCGACCGCCCTGAGGGCCTCGATCTGTTGCTGCTGACGGGCTGCCCCGGCGGCCTCGCGCTGCTCCTCGGGAGACCGGGTGTGGACGACAACCCGCACGCCCTCGAAGACCCGGGCGCCCAGCAGCGCCGACCAGCGGCGCACCGGCTGCGGGTCGAGGAAGGCGCAGTAGACCTCGATGCTGGTCGTGGCCCGGACGATGTCCCACTCCACGGCCTTCGGCACCTCGTCGGCGGGGAAGAAGGCCGGGCGCGCCAGCTCCTCCTAGGACAGGACCGGCAGCTGTGCCGCTTCGCGCGTCGGAATCAGCCGGTCGGCCGAGACCACCTGTGCGTGGCTCCCCAGGTGGTCGAGCATGACCCGGGCTTCGCCACGCGGGCCGAGGTTCTTGCGCAGGTGCTCGACATCGGCGACGACGATCTGCTCGGCCACCACGAGTCTGACCTTCTCCTCCGGCATCGGGAATGCCTCACCGGGGAGCCAGGCACCGTGTGCCTGGGAGGGGCGCACGAGGACGGAGCTGCCATCGAATGACCCAGGCCACCTACGGCAGGCGAAGAGGTACTCGTATCGACCCTCCGACGCGGACACCAGCTGCCCGTCCGCCAGCGCCGCCTTCTCCGCATCCGTGGCGTCGTCACGACGTTCCGCCCGGGCCTCCGCCCGTACGGCGGCCAGGATTTCGGAAACCGGATACGGTCGCTCGGCCTGCGTCAGAGGTGTGCACTCCCCCGTGGCGTATGCATCGTGCTTCGTCCACTGTGCGGAGCGCGACTGACGGCAGGGGTAGGTTCCGTCAAGCAGTCGTAGCCTCCCCCTCCCTCAGTCGAGCTCGCCATCCAACAGACCGCGGGCCGGTTTCCAGGCGGACCTGTCGAGGGCGACCTCGCCGGCCAGGTCGTTGCAGGCATGGAGGCCGTGGCCGGCAGGGTCGACCGCGAAGACGAAGGCCTTCGCGCGATCCGCGAAGTCGCGAGCCGGGCGCGTGGCAGAGCTCTCCGTCACGACCAACAGCCGTCGGCCGTCCACAGCCGCGACGCCGAACAATCGCTCCAGGTCTCCCTGCCCCACGCTCCTCGTCTTCTTCCACCACTCGATGTGGAAGGTCTCCGATACGAGTCGGTCGCCCGCACTGTCCGGCACGACGTCCACGAACCCCATCCGAGCCAGCTCGTGCGCGGCACCACCGACCAGAACCGAGCGCTCCGGCCGGCCATCCACCTGCGACCGCTGCGCCGGCAGGGCGGCCCGGCCCGCCAACCGGTCGTCCACGGTGGGGACACGGGAAAAGCGGGCCAGGCCCGCGACCAGTCCCGCAAGCCTCGACCGGTCGACGCGGTCGGACGCCACCCCCGGGACGACGGAGGGCTCGCCGAGAAGGAGGCCACCCAGGTCGAGCCGCCGCCAGGGCTCGCCCTGACCGGTCCGGACATCGGCGCTCCACCCGGACAACGGCTTGCGGGACACCGTGATCAGACAACCCGCCCCTCGGACGACCAGAAAGTCCCCCCGATCGCGCCCGAAGTACTCGGCCTTCACACCCCGGTCGGCTTCCACCGCGCGACACCTGTTCTGCGCCACGGCCATGACGACGTCCACTCCGCGCGCCGCCAGATCGTCCGCGAGCTCGACCACCTCACCGGTCACCGGCTCGTCCCACCGCCAGGGACTCCGCTCCTCGCTGCCTTCGAGCTCGGCGACGACCCTGGCATGGAGAGCATCCACCAGGACATCGGCGCCCGTCGTACCCCACCAGATGCGAGGCGGCTCGGAGGCCCTCGGCCCCGCGACCGCCCAGACCGGGACACGGTCGTACGGCTTGGTGAAACGCAACTGGGCCAAGACCACCGAACGCCCGCCGCTCAGTGGCACCGACAGATGCAACGGATCCAAGTCCGACACCCAAAGGCGCCCAGCAAGATCAGGATGCCGCTCACGGAACCTCCCACCGAGCGCCTGATGCCCAAAGAAGTTCGTCGCCGCCGCAAGCATGTCACTCGTCGGGAAGCCCACAGACGTCCCCTCCTTGCCGTCTCGTCAGCACCGGTCACACCGGCTCGGATGCTAACGCCTCCCACCGACAACCACCCGCCGAGGAGGGCCACCATTCTCTGGCGGGCATCCGATCCGTAGCTGGCTGGGGACTGCGAACACCGATCATTCCGAGGGCACGAATCCGAACGATGCCTAATTGGAGGAAGTAGTTCCTCCCCAATCCTCCGGTTGCGCCGCCGCAAGCCCTCCCTCGACCTTCCCGTGGGAGGAAGTTACGAAAGATCGTCAGTTCTTGCAACGGGCCTCCCACTTGCCTGCCGAAGCGATCCGACCCAGAATTCCCGAGCAAGAGGGACCGTCGCCGCCCTTCAGGCCCCGAGCCCCAGCAACGCCCTGCGAGCCTCGGGTCGACGTCATCCCACTTCGCACCCACGACCTCCCTCACAGCGCACCACCCTCGATTCCGACCCCTTCGTGCCGTTAGCCAGCGAACTTCGCTGATCCATGCGCCATCAACCGGGCCGAGACCGTTTCCCCATCCGTCGATCAAGCCACCTGCTCGAACGGGCTGCGCATCCCAGGCGCCTACCCGGAACTCCGTCAAAATGTCCGATTTCCGATCATCAGACCCCAGGACTGCCAAAGCCTTTGACGTTCAGGCATTACAACAGATAGCTTCCGAGTCGATCTATTTCTGTCACCAGCCCAGTGGGGACTCTGGCGCCCCCGGGCATGCTCTCCTTCGGAGTCTTTGTGCGTATTGTTCGAGGGGTTTCCTGGCCCCTTTGCGCAGCTTTGGCCATCCCCGTGATAGCCGGAGCCGTCCCGGCCGCCTCCGCTGCCGAGACGGCTCCGCCGCCGGTGGCGGTGGAGGACTTCGTCCACCCAGGCGCAGCGAAGATCCTCGCGGACCGGAACATCACACTCAAGGCGGGCGACGGTCACATCCAGCTCGCCGACTGCGCGTCGGGCTCGAATCTGGTGAAGCTGTACAGCCGGGCGGCCAACCCCAGCCTCGTCTGCTTCGAGATCACTGGGCCGACGGGCTACCTCGCCCTCGAGATCCCACAGATCTTCAACATCAAGGGCGACGACCACACCGTCAAGGCCAAGATCAACACCTCGGGCAACACCACCGAGTTCCAGCTCGACAAGAACAACTGGACCCCGATCGGCGAGGGCAGCAGTGGCGTCTGGACGACGCTGCTCGAACTCAACGCCGTCGGTGGCCCCGTCGGCCCGCAGCACACCACCGACAACCGGGCGGTCGGCACCGTGACCGTCGGTCAGCCCGGGTACAGCGCCGACGCGAAGTCCTGCACCGCCACCCTCGTCGATCGCCGCTGGGTGCTCACTTCGGCCACCTGCGTCGCCGACGACGACGCCGCCAGGACCGCGACGATCGACGGCCGGACCGTCGGCGTCACCAAGGTCGAGCGGGACGCCGGCCGCGACGTCGCCATGGTCCAGCTCGCCACCGCCATCGACGGCGTCACGCCGGTCCCGGTCGCCTCCGCCGCCCCTGTAACCGGTGAGAACCTTCGCGTCCCGGGCAATGGACGTTCCGCCACCAAGTGGCTCCCCACCTCATTGCACACCACGACCCACACCGTCGGCACCGTCACCGCCACCGGCTTCGAGTCCGCCCCCGCCACCGGCTCCGCCGCGATCTGCGCCGGCGATGCCGGAGCCCCGCTGCTGCGGACCGCCAACGGTGCCACCGAGATCGTCGGCGTCGCCTCCCGCTCCTGGCAGGGCGGCTGCCTCGGCAGCACCGAGACCCGCACCGGCGCGGTCAACAGCCGTGCGGACGGCCTCGGCGCCTGGGTCAAGACCCTGCGCGTGGGCACCGCCGAGGTCCAGCCGGGCACCCACCTCCAGATCGTCGGCTCCGACGGGTCGACGTGGGGCAAGACCGCCGACTACGCCGCCGGCCAGTGGAGCGCCGGCTGGGCGCCCATAGACGACAGCAACCTGCTCGCGATCGACAGCGTGACCATCGGTGACACCGTCTACGCCTATGCCATCAACGAGGACCACCGGGTCTACACCCGCGACGGGAAGGTCGGTGGCGGCTGGAGCAAGTGGCAGGAGGTTCCGCCGGGCACCGCCGTCGGCGTCAAGGGCATCACCGCCACCGCGCGCGGCAACACCGTCGACCTGATGATCATCGGCTCCGACGGCTCCCTCTACAGCACCACCGGCGACTACGCGGGCGGCGACTGGAGCGGCAAGTGGAACAAGATCAAGGACAACCACCTCAAGGCCATCACCAGCACCACGGTCGGCAACGTCGTCCACGTCTTCGCCATCAACGAGGACAACAAGGTCTACGGCATCGACGCCGACTACAACACCCAGACCTGGTCCGACAACTGGTTCGAGATCCCCGGTGGCGCCGCCGGCGCTAAGGGCATCACCGCCGCCACCCTCAACTGATCCACCGTGGGCGGCCCTTCGACGGGCCGCCCACCTCCAGACCACTTCACCACAGCTGACCGATGGGCACGACGTGCCCGAAGAGAAACGGGAATGCGGATTTCGATGAGGACAAAGGTGACACCGCGGCCCAAACGGCTGCGAGTCGCAACCGGGATCGTCATAGGCGGCCTGCTGGGCGGCCTGCTGACGATGCCGGCGGTGGCGGCCGACGTGCCGCCGGCGACTGGACCGGTCTCCGACCGGATGAAGGCCGTGGCGGCGTGGAAGGCAGGCGGCCCAGCCATGCGCCGGGCCGTCGAGGCCGCGCTGACCGGCTCGGACAGCGACTTGAAGGCATTCCTGGCGACCGGCCAGGCCGCTGCGGCGGACCAAGACCTGCGCGCCCAGATCGAGTCGCTGATCGGCTCCTCCGGGCCCGGCGTCCGCGCGGCCGCGACCGCCGCACTGGCCGGCTCGGCCGCCGATCTCCAGGCCTTCCTCGACAAGGGCCTGCAGAAGAACTACGAGGACGACCAGCGCGTCCGACTCTCCCAGCTCATGGTGACCGGTGGCCCCGGCGTCAAGGCCGGGGCGCAGAAGGCCATGGACGGTTCGCTGGAGGAGGTGACTGCCTTCCTCAACGTGGGCCAGTACAAGGCCCGCGACGACGACGACCGCGTCCACCTCTCCCAGCTGATGGCCTCCGGCGGGCCCGAGGTGAAGAAGGCCGCCGGCGCCGCCCTGAACAGCGGCGGTATGGACGAGGTCCAGCTCTTCCTGAAGTACGGCTATCAGACCGCAGCCGCCCATGACCAGGAAACGCTGACGGTCGCCCAGCTCGCCGACCTCACCAAGAACGCCTCCGCCCAGGCCGGCGAGCAGGCCAAGGATGCCAAGGAGGCCGCGGCCAGGGCAGTCGACGCGTCCCGCCGGGCCAAGGAGGCCTCCGAACGGGCCGCCGCCGAGACGCAGGCCGCGCAGGGCGAGGCCGGCCGGGCATCGAGTGCGGCGGAGCGTGCGGCCGATGCCGTCTCCCGGGCCGCCGACGCCGCTCAGACGGCCTCTGCTGCGGCGAAGGCCGCGAACGAGGCGGCCCGGCAGGCCGCCAACGCCGCCGCGAACGCCGCCTCCGCCTCGATCCGCGCTGGCAAGGCCGCGGCGCGCGCGCTGAGCGCCGCCAACGCCGCCGGCAACGACGCCACCCAGGCCGAGGCCGCCAACCAGGCCGCCGGCGCCGCCCGGCAGGCGGCGGTTGACGCCCGTTCATCCGCCGACGCCAGCGGCTGGGCCCGCAAGGCCTCCGACGAAGCGAAGGACGCGGCCCTGTCCGCCGCTTCGGCGGGCGGCAACGCCGCCGCCGCGGCAACCGCTACCGCGAACGCCGCCGGCGCTTCGGGGGTGGCCTCGTCCTCCGCCGAGCGTGCCCGCCAGGCCGCCGCTCGCGCCCGGGCCGCGGCCGCCGAAGCCACGCGCGCCGCGAACGCGACGGTGAAGATCGCTGCCGAGGCATCGGCTGCTGCCAAGGCCGCCCAGCAAGCCGCGAACGCCGCCGCCGGGCACGCCGAGGCCGCCGCCGCCGCGGC
The DNA here is from genome assembly GCF_040683335.1 of Kitasatospora sp. NPDC093806. NCBI lineage: Bacteria > Bacillati > Actinomycetota > Actinomycetes > Kitasatosporales > Streptomycetaceae > Kitasatospora > Kitasatospora sp. NPDC093806. Next base: position 24,508 of record NZ_JBFBDO010000044.1, on the reverse strand, counting down.
CGAGGAGGCCGCCCGCCACGCCGGCAGCTCCGCCGGATCTGCGGACGCGGCCCAAGCCGCTGCCAACGCCGCAGCCGCGGCAGCCGACGCGGCCGGGAACACCGCCACCCAGGCCCACAAGGTCGCCGACGTCGCCCGCGCCTCCGACCAGGAGCGCCTCGACGCCCAGCAGGCGGCCGAGATGGCGGCCGCCGAGGACGCCACCCGCGAGGACATCGTCAAGACTCGCACCGCAGCCTGGGAAGCCGGCAAGGCCGCCCGATACGCCGCCGGGACCGAGCAGCTGCTCACCGAGGCGACAGCCACCGGCGTCGAGCCCAAGACGGCCGTGCTCAAGGGCCGTCAGGCCGCCCTGCGCCTGCTGGACACCGGCGGACCGTGGGCCGTCGCCGCGTCGGAGGCCGCACTTGAAGGCGCGGACGACGCCGTCCTCACCTTCCTGAGCACGGGCCTCGCCGAGGCCCGTGACCGCGACAACCGCACCAGCGTCATGGCCATCGCCATGGGCCCAACCAAGCTGGCGCAGCGCGAGGCCGCGGAAGCCGCCGCCGTCGGCAGCCCCGACCAGGTCGCGGCCTTCCTGGCCACCGGCCAGTACCAGGGCAAGGACGACGACGACCGGGTCCAGCTGTCGCAGATCATGGCGGCGGGCGGCCCCGGGGTGAAGGCGGCCGCCGGCAAGGCCTTGGACGGCACCATCGCCGACGTCCGCGAGTTCCTGACCACCGGTCAGTACCGGGCACGCGAGGACGACAACCGCGTCCTGGTCACCCAGGCCCTCACCAACGCCACCCCCGAGGTCAAGGCCGCCGCCCAGGCGGTCCTGTCCGGGCCCGCCGCACGCCTCGAACCGTTCCTGCAGTCGGGCCAGTACTCGGCCCGCCAGCGCGACGCGTTCACTGCAATGCACGTGGCCACCGTCAACGCCTACCTCGCCGACATCGACGGCTCCGCGGCGCTGGCCCGCCAGTACGCCGCCGAGGCCGGCCAGTCCTACGCCACCGCCCGCGGCGCCGCCGCCGAAGCCGCCGGCTACGCGGCCCAGGCCCAGACCTCCGCCACCCAGGCCGCAGGCTGGTCCGCCAAGGCCGCCGCCTCGGCGAACCAGGCCCAGGGCTCCGCTACCCAGGCCGCCGACTACGCCAAGCAGGCCCTCACCAACGCCGCCTCCGCCAACGCGGCCGCCGCCAGCGCCAACGCCTCCGCCGCCGCAGCCGCCGGCTACGCCAAGCGCGCCCGCCAGTACGCCGCCACCGCCAAGGCCGCCTACAACCAGGCCCTCGCCGAAGCCGCCGCCGCCGGCCGCAGCCGCGACGAGGCCGACCGGGCCGCGGCCGATGCGAAGTACGCGGTCTGGGTGAAGCAACAGGCCGAGACCCTGATCAGCCAACTCCTGAAAGACACGAACTCGACCGACAGCGAGTCCAACCAGCAATCCGCCCTCGAGCAACAGATCCGCGATGGAGTCACCCCCGAAATCATCAAGCAGGACATGACCAAGTGTATCGAGGACGACGCGGGGGGCTTTCCCGATATTCTTTACAAGTGGAATAGGAAGACCTGGCACAAGAACGCCGCCGGGGTCAATGTCTGCAACGTCAAGGTCACGGTGAAGACCAAGGGCACAGTCGACCTAGTCATGAGGACCTGCCCGGAACCGGGGCTCAATCTCGAGGCGTGCAAGCTCAAGTACGGTGACCTGGAGACCGTCGTCCTCGACAGCAAGCAGGTCGAACACGTCGAAGACACCGAAATCGAGATGTCGTATGTCGAGTACCAGAACCACTACAAGCTGTACTGCTCGACCGACGGGCCGGCCAACTGCATCTCAATGGATGGCTCCAAGCTGGTTCTCAAAGCACTGACCGACGACTTCGTCAAGTGTTTCGACAATCCCGGTTTCAACGCCCCCTGCGGCTGGGCGGGATCGAACTTCATCCCGTACAAGACTCTGATCACTGCGGCCAAGAGCATCACCGCCTACCGCTTCGCCATCCTGGCCGGCGTCGGCATCGAGGACGCCAAGCTCGCACTCCAGGTCTCTCTCGACGGCTACAGCCAGGCCGTGAAGGCGAAGCTCGACAACATCGCCGACGCCGTCACCAAGTTCCGCCTCACTCTCACGGAGGGCCGTGGGACCGAGGAGGCGCTCGCAGCCCTGCGCAATAACCCCAACATTGACCACACCCTGCTGGAGCAGATGGAGATCGAGGCCGATCTCGCCCAAGGCGCGCGGACGGCCTGCCCGATCAACAGCTTCCCGGCCGCCACCCAGGTGCTACTCGCAGACGGCTCCTACCGGGCGATAAGTGAGGTCCGCACCGGCGACCAGGTCCTGGCGGCCGACCCTGCGACCGCGCAGACCGGGCCTCAGCTGGTCACCGCTACCTTCGCCCACGACACCGAACGACTAGTGGACGTCGACCTCGCCGACGGCAGCACCCTTTCCACTACTGCGGGTCACCGCTTCTATGTCGATACCAAGGGCTGGGTCGTCGCCTCCGAGCTGCAGACGGGCGATGACCTCCGCACCGCGGACGGCTCCCCACAGGCAGTCATCACCCTCCGGGACCGCAGCGGCCTGCCGGCGCAGCCGGTCTACGACCTCACTGTCGGAGGCCTTCACACATTCCACGTGCGCGCCAGCGGCGATCGCGGCAAGGGCCTGCTCGTTCACAACTGCCGCAACATCGTGGCCGACGAAGGCCTCTCAGGGGCCCACACTCTCGACCAGCACGTCGACATCTCCGGCACCAAACTGGTGAAGAAGGTCGACAAGGACGGCGTGGCGAGTGTGTGGAACGACAGGGACACGGCCGTCCGAGCCGTTCAGAAGGCATACGACCAGTGGTACAACACCAAAGATAACGCAAAGAAACTCGGCCGCTGGATCCAGAAACAACAAAGTCGGCCCAAGACTGACACCTCCTTCATCGCAGAACGCGACGCTTTCTCGTTCACCTGGACCGTCAGGGACGAAGGGTCACTGGGTACGGCTTATACCAAGAATGCCGATCCCAACGCTCAAAATCCCCTGACCGGAATTGCGACCGGGAACACTGTGGTAGTCACGCTAAGGTTCGATCGCTACCACCCCGAGAAATTCGTCGTCTTTACCGCCTACCCGAAGTAATGGAGCCGCGCACATGAAACCGAGAGCCGATTTCGACGAGGACTTCGGGTTCAGCGGACTGACCAAGTATCTCCAGTTCCGGTCCGCGCCCAGAGATGCAGCCGGCCTCCTCTCCTTCGTCGAAATGATACTGGAGGAGAAAGGGCGGGCGTACGCACTCGAAGTGATAGAGGACGCCCTTCGCCTGACACGGTCCCCGCTGTCAGACGAAATGCTTTCCACGATATGGCTAGTGACCACCGAGGCTCGCTTCGATCCAATGAGTGCCGGAGTCAACATCCGCACTTGGCTGGAGCAGATCACAGACACCTGCGCCTCTTTCATTCGACTGACGGACTCGTCGTTCGAACCCGCCGACCCGGCCCCGGCGAGCCACCCGGAGCTACTGGAGGATGTCCTGGCGGAACTCCGCGGTATCGGACCAGTAATGGCCGATAAAGCCGCCACCAGCATCTATGTGCCACCGCTCCCCCTGCTGGTGTCGACGCTGAAAACAGCGGTGACAACGTTTGGCCCAGACCTGGGATTCCGGCTCCTCTTGCGGGCCATGAAGGTGTACTTCGTACCCATTGGACCATCCCGGCTGAAACGACTTGAGGAGATCGGCTCCCAGCTCGGCTACCACAAGTGGGTTGTCGAGGACGGCAGCCTCAACATCTGGTCAGATCTAAGCGACTGACCGCGACACGACACCCGCGAAGTGACTCTATCGGCCGACGCGGCCGGGCACGGCCAGCCAAAGGTTGGAACGCATCCGGTCGCGTCACATCAATGGCCTTCCCGCCGACCACCAGGCCCCTAAAGCTTGTTGCAGAAGTCTGGGTGTGGGCAGGTCTGTGTGTGCTCTGGCCTGCTGGTTTATGCACTCCGGGCGAGGTTGTGCATGTGGGCGACGGCCTGCACCACGCGGTGCAGGCCGTCGCCCTTCTGCCGGCAGTCGCGGAGGATCTTGTAGTTCTTCATGCGGGCGAAGGTGTGCTCGACGCGGGCGCGCACGCGTCGGTGTTCGGCATTGCCCTCCTCCTGGGCCCGTAGCAGGGGGCGGCCGGCCCGTCGGCGATGGGGGACGACCAGGCCGGCGTTGAGGTAGGCACCGTCCGCGAGCACGGTGGTGCCGGCACAGATGGTAAGCAGGTCGGAGGCCCGCCACACGCGGGCGGCGGCCTTGCTGCCCGGCACGGGGCGGGCGGTGACGACCACGAGGCGGGCGTTGGCGCGTCCTCCTCCCGCGGCCACCGGGCACCCCCAACCGCGTCGACGCCGTCACCCCGTCACCTTCTCACCCCGCCGGCCCGGAATAGGGGGCGGCGGCGCCGTCGTTCCCAACAGTCGATCAGATGCACGACGACCCGTGCTCTGCCGGCCCTGTCGGCCCCGTGCCGCACACTGGGGCCGAACACTCGGCAGACCGAAGGATGAGCCCCATGACCGACCGGCCCTTGACCCTGATGGCCGTGCACGCGCACCCCGACGACGAGGCCACCGGCACGGGCGGTGTGCTCGCCCGCTACGCGGCCGAGGGCATCCGGACGGTGCTCGTCACCTGTACCGACGGCGCCTGCGGAGACGGCCCGGGCGGCGCCAAGCCCGGCGAGGAGGGCCACGACCCGGCCGCCGTCGCCGCGATGCGCCGTCAGGAACTCGAAGCCAGCTGCGAGATCCTCAAGGTCAGCCACCTGGAGATGCTCGACTACGGGGACTCCGGGATGATGGGCTGGGCCGCCAACGACGCGCCCGGCTCGTTCTGGAAGACCCCGGTGGACGAGGCGGCCGCCCGCCTCGCCGAGCTGATGCGGCAGTACCGGCCCGACGTGGTCGTGACCTACGACGAGAACGGCTTCTACGGCCACCCCGACCACATCCAGGCCAACCGCATCACCACGCGCGCCCTGGAGCTGGCCGGCACCGCGCCCAAGGTCTACTGGACGACGGCCCCGCGCACGATGATGGCCCGCTTCGGCGAGGTCCTCCGCGAGCTCGGCGCCGACTGGGAGGAGCCGGACCCGGAGGCCTCCGAGATGCCCGAGATCGGCCTCCCCGACGAGGAGATCACCACCTGGGTGGACGCCACCGCCTTCGGCGGCCAGAAGTTCGACGCCCTGGCCGCCCACGCCAGCCAGGGCGAGAACATCTTCTTCCTCAAGATGGGCAAGGAGAAGTTCACCGACCTCATGGGCGTCGAGACCTTCCTCCGCGTCCACGACACCACCGGCGCCCCCCTCCCCGAAACCGACCTCTTCGCCGGCCTCCGCTGACCAACCCCCTGAGCCGGCGGGCGACCACCCGCCGGCTCAGGACCCGTCAGGTGGTGGGCCGGCCGGGGGTGGGGCGCTGGTGCTTGGTGTCGACGACGGCGCGGGTGAGGATGGTGGTGCGTTCCACGACGGTGCCGGGCTTGATGCCGTTGACCTCGCGGACCTGGACGCCGCGGCTGCCGAGGTACTGGTGGCTCTCCCGGTCGAAGATCCACTCCGATCGCTCGCCGGTGCGGGGGTCCAGGCGCGCCAGGGCGATGCCGTCGCGGTCGGAGGCGTCCTGGGCGTGCTCGACCACGACGACGCCGGGGATCTTCCCGACGGCCTCGTAGAGCGAGGCGGCGAGGGCCGAGGGGACGAGCTGCTCGCGGATGAGGGAGCCGATCTCGTTGAACGCCTGCTGGTCGTGGTCCCGGTCGCCGCTCACCCTCGCGTAGACGGACTTCAGCAGCGCGTCGGCGTCCGCGGGCTGCGCGGCGAGCCACTGGTAGGTCGACTCCTTGCGCGGCGAGGCGTTGTCGAGCGTGATGCCGCCCTTGTCCTGGTAGCCCGGCTCGTCCAGCCAGCCCTTGGTGCCGTCCGGGGACTTCCACACCTCGCGGTCGTGCAGCGGCTGCACCCAGGTGACCGACTCCCCGGTGTCCGCGTTCTGGCGGGTGGCCATGAACGAGACCCGGCTCTTGATGTAGATGTACTGGCCCGGTCCGGGCTGGGGCGTGGTGCGCGCCGTCGCGGCGGCCGCGGCGGCGATCTCGCGGACGGTCGAGGCGAGTTGGACGGTGCTGCCCTCCTCGATCCGCACCACGGGCGCCTTGACCAGCTGCGGGGCGGCCACCGTGACGGTGTCGGCCGGGCTGCCCAGGGAGACGACCACCGCCAGGACGGCGGCCGCGGCGACGGGCGCCGCGATCAGCGCGGTGCGGCGCAGCGGGCGGCGTGTGGGGGCGGAAGCGGGTTCGGACTGGTGGATCTCGTTCATCAGGAACTCCTCGAGCAGGTCCCGGCGTTCGGGCGCCAGGCGGGGATCGGCCGGCGCCGGGAGCAGACGGGCCAGCTCCGCGTGGTCGAGCGGTTCGGTGCGCCGCCACGGGTTGCGGATCATCGGTGCGTCTCCTTGTGCGGCCGGGCCGCGGTGCCGCGGCTGCCCAGTGGTTGTCCGGGGGTCGGGAGGGGTTCCGTACTCTTCTTCGCGGCGCGCAGTTCCTCCGCCGCGAGTTTGCGCAGTCGGGTGCGGGCCCGGGAGAGGCGCGAGCGCACGGTGCCGACGGGCACGCCGAGGGTGGCCGCCGCCTCCGCGTAGCCGAGGCCGGACCAGACGCAGAGCGCGAAGACCTCGCGTTCCGAACGCCGCAGGCGCCCCAGGGCCTTGCGGGCGGCCGCGAGTTCCTCGGCGTCGGACATCCGGCCGACGAGTTCGTCGGCGAAGTCGGGGACCGGGTCGACCGCCGGCATCCGGGCGATCGCCACACCGTGGCGGCGGGCGGCCCGCGTGGTGTTGCGCAGCACGTTGACGGCGATGCCCATCAGCCAGGGCCTCGGGCCGTCGCCCTCGTCGCGCAGTTTCCCGCGCAGCCGCCAGGCTTCCAGGAAGGTCAGCGAGACCACGTCCTCGGCCAGCGCCCAGTCCCCGGTCACGCGCACGGCGTGGCGGTACACCAGGGAGGAGTGGTTCCGGAAGAGATCGCGGAACGCTTCGGGATCCCCGGCCCGCAGCCGGGAGTGTGGATGGTTCACCTCATGCCTTGTCCGCGAAGGGGTGCCGGTTCCTGTGACCCGGGTCACGCTAGCCGGTGCCCGTGGGGGCCGGTCGACGTCGCGGTCGGGATTCCCGGGGCCTGGAGCGGCTGCTGTCCTGGTGACCTGGGAGCGTCAGTCGCGGTGGAGAAGGAGGGTGGCGGCGGAGAGGGCGGCGCTGGCGACGAGGGCCCAGGCGGTCTGGCCGTGGAGCACGAGGACGGCGCCCGGGGCGGCGCCGGCGAGCATGGTGAGGACGGAGAGGAGCTTCCTGCGCTGGCGGGTGGCGGCGCCGCCGGCGAGGCGGGAGTCGGCGGCCAGGCCGGTCAGGGTGAGGGTGAGCACGGTGGTGGTGAGGTCCGGCACGCCGAGGCCGCGCACGGTGCCGTTGCGGATGCCCATCGCCAGGGCGAGCAGGGCGATCACGACGTACTGCGCGGGCCCGTCCGTGCCCCGCGCGAAGACGACGGCGGCGGCCGCCCCGTACAGCGCGGCCTCCAGGCCGAAGGCCGTACGCAGCTGTCCGGGCCGCCGGGTGGCGAGCCGGCCGGCCAGGAGCGCGCCGAGGAGGAAGGCCGCGAGCGAGGTCAGCGAGCCGGTGACGGAGAATCCGGGTGCTCCGGCGAGCGCGAAGGCGATGACGACGACGTTGCCGGTCATGTTCGCGGTGAAGACGTGGCCGAGGCCGAGGTAGCTGACGGCGTCGATCAGACCGCTGACCACGGTGAGGCCGAACAGGGCCAGGGCGAGCGGGTGGCGGTCGTGGATCTGCGAGCCGGGGGCCCGTGGCAACGGGGAGGCGGGAGCGGAATCGGGTGCGGGCGTGGTCACGACGCTTCCTCGGGTGGTGGAGGGACGGCGGGCGGGGGCACCGCCGTGGTCCGGCGGTGCCCCCGGGAGATATCAGAAGAAGCACGGATCCAGCGGGACCTGCGACTGTCCGGGCAGGGCGGCGAGTCCGCGCGCCGCCCGCCAGGCGTGCTGCTCGCCGGAGGCGGCCACGGCCTCCAGCACCCCCTCGGCCTGGCGGACGCCGCCCAGACTCGGGGCGGGGGTGGCGTGGTAGCCGCCGAAGCGGGCGACCGGGCTCCAGGACGGCGAGACCTCGGGCGGTTCGGGGGCCAGCCCCTGGTGCTCCGCCGCGGCGTGGACGATGCGTCCGCCGACGACGGTGAGGACGGACTCGATGTGCGCGATGTCGGCCTCGGGCACGCTGAAGTAGTCGGCGCTGAGGATCGCGAGGTCCGCGTAACTGCCCACCGTCAGGCGCCCCTTGACCTCCTCCTCGCCGGTGAGCCGGGCGCCGCCCAGGGTGTAGAGCTCCAGGGCCTGCTCGCGGCTGAGGCGGTTGTGCTCGGCCGCGAGGCGCCGGCCGCCGACCGACCGGCCGGAGACCAGCCAGTGCAGGGCGACCCACGGGTTGTAGGAGGAGACCCGGGTGGCGTCGGTGCCCGCCGCGACGGTCAGGCCGCGGTCCAGCATCGCGCGCAGCGGCGGCGCCTCGGCGGCGGCCGCGGCGCCGTAGCGCGCGACGAAGGCCTCGCCCTGGAAGGAGAGGCGGTTCTGAACGGAGACGGCGCCGCCCAGCGCGGCGATCCGGTCGAGGCTGTCCGGGCTGACGGTCTCGGCGTGGTCGAAGAGCCAGCGGCCGCCCTGCGGGAAGAGGCCCTCGGCGGCGAGCTTCTCGAAGACGGCGAGGTCGCGGCGGATGGTCTCGTCGTAGGTGGCGTGCAGCCGGAAGCCCCAGCCGTGCTCGGTGAGCAGGCGGACGGCCTTCTCGAACTCGTTCTCGTAGGCGCCCAGTTGCGGCCGCGGCTCGGTGAAGTTCTCGAAGTCGGCGGCGGCCCAGGTGAGGTTCTCCCCCGCGCCGTTGAGGCGCAGCCACTCGTCGCCCTCGCCGGGGCGGACGGTCTCGACCCAGCGGGTGAGGTCGGCCAGTTCCTGTCCCGCGGTCTGCGGGAAGAGGTGGTAGGCGATGCGCAGGGTCAGCTCGCCCCGGCGGGCGAGCTCCATGACGGTGCCGTAGTTCTCGGGGAAGCTCTGGAAGCCGCCGGCGGCGTCGATCGCGGAGGTGAGGCCGAAGCGGTTCAGCTCGCGCAGGAAGTGCCGGGTGGAGCCGATCCGGTCGGCCTCGTCCAGGGTCGGCGCCTTGGCCAGGGTGGAGTAGAGCAGCAGCGCGCCGGGGGCGGCGATCAGCAGGCCGGTGGGCTCGCCGTCGTGGCCGCGGACGATCTGACCGCCGGCCGGGTCGGGGGTGTCCCGGGTGAAGCCGGCGGCGCGCAGCGCGGCCCGGTTGAGCAGCGCCGACTGGTAGAGGTGCAGCACGAAGACGGGGGTGTCGGGCGCCGCGGCGTTGAGCTCCGCCAGGGTGGGCAGGCGCCGTTCGGCGAACTGGTCGGCGGACCAGCCGCCGACCACCCGCACCCACTGGCCGGGCGGGGTGCGCTCGGCCTGGAGCCGGAGCATGGCGAGGGCCTCGCGCAGTGTCGGGACGCCGTCCCAGCGCAGTTCCAGCACGTAGTTGAGGCCGCCGCGGATGACGTGCAGGTGCGCGTCGTTGAGTCCGGGGACGGCCCGGCGGCCGAGCGCGTCGACCACCCGGGTGTCGGGGCCGACCAGCGGGATAACGTCCGCGTCGTCGCCGACCGCCTGGACCAGTCCGTCCCGGACGGCGACGGCGGTGGCCCGGGGGCGGCGCGGGTCGTTGGTGTGCACCTTGGCGTTGCGCACGACGAGGTCGGCGGGCCGGTCGGGGGTGCCGGGACGGATTCCGGCGACGGGCATGGCGGGCAAGGGAGGCCCCTTCCTTCGAGTTCCGCTGGCTGATCGCGGCCCGACGGGGCCACCGGCGAAACCTAGGCAGGCGACGGCGCGCGCGGGCCCTCCGCAGCGCATGGCCGATGGCCCCGCAGCGCACTAGGAGCACACCGAGGCGGCCGGCCGGCCCCGGCCCGGCCGGTCGTGCGCTGTCGGGACAGTCCGGGGCGCACAGCGGTCAGAACACCCGGGCCGCCGCGTCTAGCGTCGTCGAACGAGGCGCCCCGGTGATCCGGGGCCAAGCCTGACGTTCCGTCAATTCATGACATTCGCAAGGAAAGAGAAGACCCATGGTCGACTTCGCCAACGTCCACGCCGCTCCGAGCCCGGACCTGCTGACCCCCGACAACGCGCTGATGCTGTTCGTCGACCACCAGCCGCAGATGTTCTTCGGCACCGGCAGCGGCGACCGCACCGCGATCATCAACGCCACCGTCGGCCTGGCGAAGGCCGCGAAGATCTTCGGCGTGCCGACCGTGCTGTCCACCGTCGCGGCCGAGTCCTTCTCCGGCCCGCTCCTCCCGCAGCTGCGGGCCGTCTTCCCCGACCAGGAGGTCATCGACCGCACCACGATGAACGCCTGGGAGGACGAGGCCCTGGTCGAGGCGGTCAAGGCGACCGGCCGCACGAAGATCATCCTCTCCGGCCTGTGGACCGAGGTCTGCCTGGTCCTGCCGGCCCTCTCCGCGCTGAGCCAGGGCTACGAGGTCTACGTCGTGGCCGACGCCTCCGGCGGCGTCAGCCCGCTGGCCCACGAGCACGCCCTGCAGCGGATGACCGCCGCCGGCGCCGTGCCCGTCACCTGGATCCAGGTCCTGCTGGAGCTCCAGCGCGACTGGGCGCGCGCCGAGACCTACGTCCCGGTGACCGAGCTGGTCATGGAGCACGGCGGCACCTACGGCCTGGGCCTGGTCTACGCCCACGCCATGATCGACCCGCACGCCGCCGGCTGAGGGACCGCACCGAACCGACGGAGTCCGAGATGAACACCGGCCTACTCCTGCTGCGCCTGGTCACCGGTCTGCTGATCGCGGGCCACGGCGTCCAGAAGATCAGCTTCCGCCTCGGCGGCGGTGGCCTGGAGGGCGGCAGCGCCGAGTTCCGGGGCGACGGCTTCCGCGGCGGAAAGCTCACCGCGCTGGCCGCCGGCGGCACCCAGATCGGCGCCGGGCTGATGCTGGCCGCCGGCCTGCTCACCCCGCTGGCCGGCGCGGGCCTGATGGGCGTGATGACGGTCGCCCTGACGGTCAAGTGGCCGCACGGGCTGTGGGTGCAGCACGACGGGTACGAGTTCCCGTTCGTCCTGATCGTCATCGGCGCGGCGCTGACCGCCACCGGCCCCGGACAGTGGTCGGTCGACGGGGCCCTCGGCCTGGCGCACTGGCCGCTGTGGTGGCTGCCCGCAGCGGTGGTCGCCGGCGTGGGCGGCGGCCTGGCCACCCGGCTCGCCCTGCACCGCGCCTGAGCCACCCCGAGCCGGCCGCCACCCCGAGCCGGCCACCAGCCGGCCACCACCGAACGGGCCCGGGCCCCTGGACAGTTCGCCTGTCCAGGGGCCCGGGCCCGTCGGCATGAGGGAGCGGACGGCCGGCGGCCGTTCCGAGAAGCACGAAGCACCCAGAACACGAAGTACCGAGAGCAAGGAGCCAGAACGATGACGACGGGAACCGAGACGGTCGTCCGGACGGATCAGCGGGCCGGAACCGAGCCGGACCCGCCCGGCATGACCCGGATCACCCTGCGGCCGATCGCCTCGCCGATGCCGCTGGGCTTCTTCGCGGTGGCCATCTCCTCCGCCGTGACCAGCAGCCTGCAGCTCGGCCTGATCGACGGCGCCCACCGGCAGGCCGTGGCGCTCACCGTCTTCTCCGCCTTCGTGCTCCAACTGCTGGTCAGCGTCCTCGCGTTCGGCGCCCGGGACGTCATCGCGGCGACGCTGATGGGCGGATTCGCCGGCGCCTGGCTGGCCAACGGCCTGGTCACGGCGACGGGCGCACCCGGCGGGGCGCAGGTGCTGGGCGTGCTGAACCTGGTGTTCACGGTCTTCGCCGCGCTGATGGCCTCGGTGGCCAGGCCGAAGAAGGTGCTGTGGCTGCTCCTGCTGATCGCCGTACCGCGCTACTTCACCGCCGGCCTCCACGGCGTCTCCGGCGCGGCCTGGCTGGGCCACCTCACCGGGGCGCTCGGCATGCTCCTCGCCGCGGTCGCGATGTACGCCGCCTACGCCCTGATGCTGGAGGAGCTCCGGGGCAGGGAGGCGCTGTGGATCGGGCGCAGCGGCCCGGTGCGGGACGCCATGCACGAGGGACTGGCCGGCCAGCTGGACCGGCTCGAACACCAGGCGGGGGTCCGCCGCACGCTCTAGCAGCCCGCCCGACACCGCGGAGGGAACACGGAAGTGCCGGGCCCGTCGACGGACGGACCCGGCACACCCTAAAGGGCCGGACCCGTCCGCGGACGGGTCCGGCCCGTGCTCACGCCCCGGTGCCGGGGGTGACGACCAGGTGCTCGGCGAGGAACCAGACCTGGGCCTCACCGGTGCGGATGATCTGGGAGACCAGGAGGTCCTGGGTGCCGTCGTCGCCGTACCCCGCCGTACGGGTGGCGGCGTCGCGGGCGTCGGCGAGGATGATCTCGTGCGCGTCGAGCAGGCGCGAGAGCATCGAGCGCACGTCCTCCGCGCCGTCCGGCGGGCGCGGCACCCCGGTGATCAGCGCGGCGTGCCGGGGGTCGCCCACCGCGACGCCGCCGAGCATCTGCACCCGTTCGGCGAGCGCGTCGACCAGCTCCAGCTGCTCCTGGGCGTGCTTGTCGAAGAGCAGGTGCAGCTGGTAGGCGGTCGGCCCGCGCATGCCCCAGTGGCACTTCTTGTACAGCGAGTAGAGGAACTGGGTGTCCGCGAGGACGCGGTTGAGCCGCTGGCAGGAGTACTGCCGGGCGTCGTGCGAGAGCGCGATCGGCAGGAGGGCGACGGTGCCGAACTCCTGGATCTCGGCGGTGTGCTGGTGGAGGTGTGGCTGGCTGGTCATGGCGCTCCCGGGAATGGCTGGACTGTTCGGTGGAACAGGTTAGGAACGCGCGGGCCGGGGTCCTGTTCCGACGGCGCACCAGCTGCGGTCCTTCCGCGCACCCGCGCCGCCGGCCGGGCCCGGGTCGGGCACCGGACGCACCCGAGCGCTCTCGGACGACACGGGGTGCTCTCGGAGGCAACAAGCCGGCGGCGGCCGAACCTAGCGTGTGCCCCATCGCAGCCACCCAAGCTGCCCTAGAGACAGGAAGAACCCATGCCGTTCATCACCGTCGGCCAGGAGAACTCCACCTCCATCGACCTCTACTACGAGGACCACGGCACCGGGCAGCCGGTCGTCCTGATCCACGGGTTCCCGCTGAGCGGGCGCTCCTGGGAGCGGCAGAGCGCCGCGCTCCTCGACGCCGGCTACCGGGTCATCACCTACGACCGGCGCGGCTTCGGCCAGTCCTCGCAGCCGACCACCGGCTACGACTACGACACCTTCGCCGCGGACCTCGACACCGTGCTGAGGACCCTCGACCTGACCGACGCCGTGCTGGTCGGCTTCTCGATGGGCACCGGCGAGGTCGCCCGGTACGTGTCGACCTACGGCACCGCCCGGATCGCCAAGGTCGCCTTCCTGGCGTCCCTGGAGCCGTTCCTGCTCAAGACCGACGACAACCCGGAGGGCGCCGCCCCGCAGGAGTTCTTCGACGGCGTCGTCGCCGCGGTGAAGGCCGACCGGTTCGCCTACTACACCGCCTTCTACCAGGACTTCTACAACCTGGACGAGAACCTCGGCAGCCGGATCAGCGAGGAGGCCGTCCGCGACAGCTGGAACGTCGCGGCGGGCGGCGGCGCCTTCGCCGCCTCGGCCGCGCCGACCACCTGGTACACGGACTTCCGCGCCGACATCCCGCGCGTCGACGTCCCCGCCCTGATCCTGCACGGCACCGCCGACCGCATCCTGCCGGCCGAGAACACCGCGCGCCCGTTCCACCGGGCCCTGCCGTCCGCCGAGTACGTCGAGATCGAGGGCGCCCCGCACGGTCTGCTCTGGACCCACGCCGAGGAGGTCAACACCGCGCTGCTGGCCTTCCTGGCGAAGTGACCCCGGGCGGCCGTGACACCGGCCGCCGAGTCACGCCCGGCCCGCAGGCCCCCGCCCCCGGCGCCGCACCGCCCGTCCTCACCAGGACCGGCGGTGCGGCGCCGTCCGTGCGAACGGCACCGGGTGGAGCGGGTCACGAGGCCGAAGCAGGACCCTCGGTCCGGGTGGCGTACGCCTGCCACTCGCGGGGCGAGACCCCGAAGGCGTCGCGGAACGCCCGGCTGAAGTGGGAGTGGCTGACGAAGCCCCAGCGGTGCGCGACGGCGGACACACTGGTCTGCCGCCGGGACGGGCGCTCCAGCTCCCGGCGGCAGGCCTCCAGCCGGCGCCGCCGCACCCACTGGCCCACGGTCATCCCGTCCTGCTGGAAGAGCTTGTGCAGGTAGCGCACCGAGATGTGCTGCGCGCGGGCGATCGACTCGGGCGAGAGGTCCGGGTCGGCGAGGTTCTGCTCGATGTGGGCGCGGATCCGGCACAGCAACTCGGCGGCGCCGGTGGGCTGTTCCGGGCTCTCCCGGTCGAGCAGCTCGGTCACCAGGATGGCGACGAGGTCGGAGACGCTGCGCGCGAGGTGGTTGCCCGGTCGGGCCCGGTGGGTCCGCTCCTGGGCGGCGAGGGTGCGCAGGAACTGCGAGGCGAGCGAACCGACGCCCTCGTTCCCGCGCGCCACCAGCCCGCCGGCGCGCCGGACGTCGCTCTGCCGGACGCCCAGGTAGAAGCAGGGGACGCGGAAGCGGAGCATCCGGCACTCGGCGTCCTGCAACAGGCCCGCCGGGTGCGGGGTGGTGCCGATCAGCAGGTCCCCCGGGACCAGCACGGTGGTGGCGCCGCCGCGGCGGACGGAGGCCGCGCCGTGGACGTGCAGGGCGATGTGGAGGCAGTCCTCCGGATCGGCTCCGGGCGGCGGGGAGAGGATGTCGAGACAGCCGTTGCCGCCGCCGCGGGCGGCCTGGTCGAGCAGGTGGACCTCGGCTTCGGGCGCGAGGGCTTCAAGGGCTTCGGGCATGGGTGAGGGACCCGACAGGTTCACGGGAGACTCCGACCGGTTGGAAACGGGGCTGTGCGGACGCCGGCGAGGGTGGCCCGCCGCACGGCGGGCGGCGGCGCCACCGGCGACGGGGCGTTCAGGAGGGGTTGTCCTTCCGCCGTCATTCATACAAGGACCGGAGCAACTGGACAAACATTCAACAATCCGCGGCGCCGACGACTCCGCCCACCCCGGACGGCCCTCCCCCTAACCGCGCCCACCCCTCGGAGGGGGCCCCAGCGACACCTTCCCGGAAGTCCAACACACCTGCGGGACAAGGGAGTTCGACGTCGGGAGCCGGGATGCAGACGATCGGCGGAGCCACCTGACGCACCGCTCTCCGGACACGGGAACCGCCGGGGCGAGCCCGCCTCCCGGCCGACCGAGCGACCGGGAAGGTGCACGGACCATCACGTCACCGTGCACGAGCGGAACATCCCCGCCGAGCCCCCTCCCTAGCCTGACGGCGGATCCACACCCACCCCGCACACACCCGCCCCAACACCGACACCGCCACCGACCCAGGAGTACCCGTGCCCGCCCACCAGTCGCTGCCCAGCCCCTCCCAGCCCGGCCCCGCCCAGCCCCGTCCGGAGGGCACCGGCACCGAAGTCCTCCTCGACGCCCGCCTCGTGCTGGGCGAGCACGAGTCCCTCGACATCCCCGTCCGGCTGGGCTACCGCAGCGACGACCCGTTCGCCGTCGCGCTCCGGTTCCTCGGGCCCGCCGCCGACGCGGGCGTCTGGCGCTTCTCCCGCGACCTCCTCTGGGAGGGACTGCAACGACCGGCCGGCCAGGGTGACGTCCGGATCTGGCCCCCCTGCACCTGCCACGGCCGCACCGCCCTGCGCGTCATGCTCCGCAACGGCGAGGATGCCGTCCTGATCGACCTCCCGCCCCGTCAGGTGCGCCGCTGGCTCCGCCGGGAGACCTTCGCGCTCGTCCCGCCGGGTACCGAGGCCGACGCGATCGACTGGGACGCCGGACTGCCCGGCTACCCCGGCCACCCCGGCCGCCCCGGCTGACGGGACCGCCGCGGGCACCTGCGGTGCGGCGGCCGACCACCCACCACGTACCCTCTGGTAGCCGGGATCAGCGGCCCGGCCGGAACCCGACTCCGGCCGGCGTGGGCGTGGGCGGGGGCGGGAAGAGCTCGAATGGCAGGGTCAGGCACTCCACTGTCCCATCGCGGTCTGCGCGGCCGGGAGGCCGAACTCGCACGGCTGCAGACCCTGATCACCTCGGTGGCCGGCACCGGGAGCGCCGGGCTGGCCCTGCTCCAGGGGGAACCGGGCATCGGCAAGACCACCCTGCTCGCCGAGGCCGCCGCCCGGGCCGCCGCGGCGGGGTTCTCGGTGGGGCTCGGCAAGGCCGACGAGCTGCACCACATCGTGCCGCTCTCGTCGTTGGCGGCCAGCGTCCTGCACGGCGACCGGCCGCTGCTGTCCGGCGACGACCTCACCACCCTGGCCCGCAACCACGACCAGCGGATCTGGCTGGTGGAACGCCTGGCGGAGGCGATCGAGGCCCGGGCCACCGAGGCTCCGGTGCTGATCGGCCTGGACGACGTGCAGTGGGCCGACGCGCTGAGCCGGTTCGCCCTGCGGCAACTGCCGACCCGGCTGCGGACCTCGCCCGTCCTGTGGCTGCTGGCCGGGCGCCGGGATCCCACCGGCCCGGCCGAGGAGATCGTGGCGGCCGCCGCCGGCGACCTCGCGACGGTCACGGTGTCGCTCGGCCCGCTGTCCGGCACGGCCATCGGCGAACTGGCCGACGACACGCTCGGGCCGGCGGTCGACACCTGGGTGCGGGACCTGCTCGACGGCGCCGGCGGGAACCCGTTCCTCGCCGTCGAAATCCTGGCCGGACTGCGGGACGCCGACGCCGCGCGAGCCACCGACACCCCGCGAGCCACGGACACCCCGCGGACCGCCGCCGCCGCGCCGGACGTCATGCCCTCCCGGCTGGTGGTCGGCGTACGCGGCAGGCTCCGCTCCCTGCGACCCGACACCCTGGGCCTGCTCCGGATGGGCGCGGTGCTGGGCCGCCGGTTCCGCTTCGAGGACGCCGCCGCGCTCCGCGACCGCCCGGCCGCCGACCTGCTCCCGGCGCTGGAGGAAGCCGTGTACGCCGGGATCCTGGACGACGACGGCGACCAGCTGGAGTTCCGGCACGACCTGCTGCGCCAGGCGGTCTACGCCGACATCCCGCCGTCGGCCCGCAAGGCCCTGCACCGCGAGGCGGCCCGCCGCCTGGTCGCCGCGGGCCGACAGCCCGCCGACGCGGTGCCGCACATCCTCCGGGGCGCCGTCCCCGGGGACGAGGAGGCCGTGGCGCTGCTGCGCCGGGCGGCCGACGACGTGCTGGCGGTCACCCCGGGCGCGGCCGCCGACCTGATCCTGCGGAGCCTCGAACTGGCGCCGTCGGCGGGCGGGTTGAGGTTCGACGTCGGCGAGCAGGCGATCCGCTGCCTGACCCGGGCCGGCCGCGACCGCGAGGCGCTGGAGATCGGCGACCGGCTGTTGGCCGCCCGGCCGCCGCTGGAGACCTTCGGCCGGCTGCAGTGCGCCCTGGGCGGGGCGCTGTGGGCCATGGACCTCGCCGAGGAACTGCGCCGCCGGGCCGAGGCCGCGCTCGCCACCGGCGGCTCCGCCCCCGAGATCTGCGCGCGGCTGGCCGCCCTGCGCGCCCTCGCCCTGTCACGGGGCCAGGACCTGGCCGCGGCGTGGGAGGCCGGTGAGACCGCGCTGCGGACCGCCGCCGCGATCGGCGACCGGGAGGCCCACGTCATGGCCCTGTCCGGGCTGGGCGAGATCGCCCTGAACGCGGGGCGGAACACGGTCGCGCTGGAGCGCTTCGCCGCGCTCAGCGCCATCGACTCCGGCTTCCTCCCCGAGGAAGTCGTCGCGCACCTGCACGTGGACGACTTCGCCGCCGGTGAGCGCCTGCTCCTGCGGGCGGCGGACCTCGGCGGTGCGGTGCGGCAGGCCGCGCTGCTCTGGGCCCAGGGCCAGCACGACCTCGGGCTCGGCCGGCTCGACGACGCCGAGGCCGACTTCGTGACCATGGAACGCCTGGAGGAGGAGGTGCGGGTGCCCGTCCAGAACGTGAACGGCCGGGTGATCCGCTCCCGGATCGCTCTGCTGCGCGGCGACCGGGAGGCGGCCCGGGAGCACCTGCTCGCCGCCCGGGCAGGGCTGGCCGTCAAGCCGAACCCGGGCAACACGGCCGCGGTGCGCTTCCTGGAGGCCGTCCACGCCGAGGCCGACGGGGACGCCGCGCTCGCCGTCGACCGGATCCGCGAGGTGCAGCGGCAGGCGCCCTTCATGCGGTGGCGGCTGCTGCGCGACTGGGTCGACGCCGCGGTCCGGATGGCCCTGCGCGGCGGGGAGCGGCGGCTCGCCGAGGACCTCGCCGGGCAGGCCGAGGCCCACGCCGGACGCAACCCGTCCGTGCCGACCGCCGCCGGCATCGCGGCGCAGACCCGCGGTCTCGTCCGGGACGACCCCGCCGTCCTCGAACACGCCGTGGAGCTGCTCGCGGCGAGCCCCCGCCCGCTGGCCCGGGCCGCCGCCCGGGCCGATCTCGGCCGGGCCCTGCTGGCCGCGGGGCGGCGGAGTCAGGCGGTGGCCGCGCTGACGCACGCGCGGGACGCGTTCGCCTGGTCCGGCGCCCACGCCGCGGCGGCGGACGTCCAGCGCGCCCTGGCGGACGCCGGGGCCGGCGGCCGCCGGGCGGCGGGCGGGCAGCGCCCCGTCCAGGGCTGGGGCGCGCTCACCGGCTCGGAGGAGAAGGTCGCCCGCCTCATCGCCCAGGGCCACACCAACCGGTCCGCCGCCGATCTGCTGGTGGTCTCGCCGCACACCGTCAACACCCATCTGACGGCGGTCTTCCGCAAGCTGTCGATAGGCTCCCGGGTCCAGCTCGCCAACCTGGTCGCCGCCCTCCCCGAGGCCTGAGCACGGGTGCCGACGGGCGGCCCACCGGCGCGCGCCGGTGGGCCGCCCGTCGGGGCGCCGTCCTCAGTTCTGGCTGTTCTCAGTTCTGGCTGTGCATGATGCCGCCGTTGGCCTCGATGAAGCCGATGTAGTAGAGCACGGCGGCGATGGTGGTCACCTGGTGGCTCATGACCCAGACGGCCTGGCCGTTCGGGTTGGCCCGCGCGTTGCGGATGAACCGGCTGATGGCCCCCCACTGGTTCTCCACGGTGGCGGCCTGGATGAAGTCGCCCGCCCGGTCGGGGTTTTCGTAGTTCAGCGTACGGTTCCGGTTGGGGTTCTGGATGTTGCCGCGGATGACGTCGAAGACCACACCGAAGCGCGCCGCCTCGGAGAAGATCTGGGTCGCCATCAGCACCGCGCGCCCCGTCGCGTCGTTGTACGCCGTCGCGCGGCCGAGGGTGCGCATGGCGTTGTAGATGTTCCCGGGGTTCGGCGCGAGAGTCCCCCGGTCGTTGCCGCCCGGGATGTCCGCGTAGTTGCCGCTGGCGATCCGGCGGTTCGCGGGCACCCTCACGCCCAGCGCGTTCTCGAACTCGTTGATCCGGTCCACGAACGCCCAGTGGGTGTTGTTCTGCGGGGAGTAGAAGCCCGCGACGTAGAGGTCGTTCGCCCAGAGGTAGACGGAGGCGAGGTGGGTGTTGTTGGTGTCCAGGACGCGCACCTGGACCAGCCGGCCGTGCTCGGTGGTGGTCTCGGTGACGCCGTTGACGCCGGTCGGATCACCGTAGGTGTGCCGGTGGATCGCGTCGATCAGGTTCCAGTAGTTCTGGTGGTGGGTGTTCCCGCCGGCGGTGATGTTCGAGATGTTCCAGTCGATCACCTGGTAGTTGGTCGCGGACGCGGTGCCGCTGAGGGTCGTCACCAGGCCCATGGCGACGGCCAGGGTCAGCAGGGCGGAGCAGAGTCGTTTCAGCACGGTCTTCCCGGTCTTTCGAAGTGATGGTCGGTCAGGTCGGACTCGGTACGAGGCTAGGAACGCCGTACCGCCGGAGTTCGCCGACCGCGCATCACCGTGCGCCCGGGAGCGCACAGACCGCCGTGGTACGCCGTGATTGCCGAGGGGGTGTTTAATGTGCGTTCGAACGACAAGGGCCCGTTTGTTCGGACCAGCCCTCAGACACCCGGCAAAGGCACCAGCATGATCTCACCGGCCAGATCGTCGGCTCGGCGGATCGCCGCCCTCCTGACCGGGCTCCTCCTCCTGGTGCCGGCCGCCACCGGGTGCGGCCGCGGCACCGGTTCCGGCACGGACGGCTCCGGCGCGAGCGGTTCCGGATCCGCCGGGGGCGAGGCCACCGCCCTCACCGCGCTCGACTACTACACCGACGAGACCGAGCACGCCCAGTGGGGCGAGCTGCTCGACGCCTGCGGCCGGACGGTCGGCGTACGGGTCGAGCACACCAGCGTCCCCGGCCCGTCCCTCGTCCCCAAGGTCCTGCAGCAGGCGGCCGCACGGACCCTCCCCGACCTGCTGATGCTCGACAACCCCGACCTCCAGCAGATCGCCGCGACCGGCGCGCTGACCCCGCTGGACGGCTACGGCATCGACGCCGAGGGCTTCGCCCCGGGCATCGTGTCGGCCGGCACCCACCAGGGCAGGCTGTACGGGCTCGCCCCCAACGTCAGCACCGTCGCCCTGATCTACAACAAGGACATGCTCGCCGAGGCGGGCGTCGCCGTCCCGCGCACCTGGGACGAACTGAAGGCGGCCGCGGCCGCGTTGACCCGTCCCGGCCGCTACGGAATGGCGGTCGACGCGAACGCCACCTTCGAGGGCACCTGGCAGTTCCTGCCCTTCCTGTGGTCCAACGGCGGTGACGAGCGCCGGCTGGACACCCCGCAGGCCGCGGAGGCGCTCCGGCTCTGGGTCGACCTGGTGAAGAGCGGATCCATGTCGAAGTCGGTGCTGAACTGGACGCAGGCCGACGTCCACGACCAGTTCACCGCCCGCCGGACGGCCATGATGATCAACGGCCCCTGGCGCATCCCGGCCCTGGAGCAGGACACCGACCTGCACTGGGGCGTGGCCCCCGTCCCCGTCCCCCGGCTGGGGCAGACCCCGGTCACCCCGCTCGGCGGCGAGGTGTGGACCGTCCCGCAGAACCCCTCCAAGGCCCGGCAGCAGAAGGCCGCCCGGGTCCTCGCCTGCCTGAACTCCCCCGCGAACATGCTCACCCTGGCCCGGCAGCACCACACCGTGCCCTCCCGCACGGCGGTGGCCGCCCGGCACACCGAGGAGAACCCGTCGCTGGCCGCCTTCGCCCAGAGCGCGGCGGCGGCCCGCGCCCGGACCGGCGAACTCGGCGTCGAGTGGCCCAAGGCGGCGACGGCGATCCACACCGCGATCCAGTCCGCGCTGACGGGCGAGCGGACACCGGAGGAAGCCCTCGGCGATGCCCAGCAGACCGCGACCGGCCGCTGACCCGTCGCCGGTCCGGCCGTCACCGGTCCGGCGCGGGGAGCGCGGGGCACGGTGGGAGCGCCGGGCGCGGTGGCTCTTCCTCGCGCCCGCCGCCGCCTACCTGCTGCTGTTCTTCGGCTACCCGATCGTCGCCAACGTCGTGATGAGCTTCCAGCGGTACACGGTGACGACCTTCTACACCGGTGACGCCCCGTTCGTGGGCCTGCGGAACTACGCGGCGGTCCTCTCGTCCGGCCGCTTCCCCCGGACCCTGCTGACCACGGCCGTGTTCACGGCCGGCTCCGTCCTGGGGCAGTTCGTCCTCGGCCTGGCCCTCGCCCTGTTCTTCCGGCGGCGCTTCCCGCTCGGCGGCGTGCTGCGATCGCTCCTGCTGCTGCCGTGGCTGCTGCCGCTGGTCGCCTCCGGGACCGTCTGGAAGTGGATGCTCGACCCCGACACCGGAGTCGTCAACGCGGTGCTGCGCGGCCTCCACCTCTCGTCGTCCGGCGTCCCCTGGCTCACCGGCACCTCCGAGGCGCTGTGGTCGGTGGTCCTGGTCAACATCTGGGTCGGCGTCCCGTTCAACACCGCCGTCCTGTACGGCGGTCTGCAGGACATCCCGCCGCAGCTGTACGAGGCCGCGAGGCTGGACGGCGCCGGCCCGCTCGCCGCGTTCCGCCACATCACCTGGCCGCTGCTGCGGCCGGTGGTGAGCGTGGTGCTCGTGCTGGGCGTGGTCTACACCGTCAAGGTGCTGGACGTGATCCTGGTGGTCACGGGCGGCGGACCGGCCGGCGCCACCGAGACCCTCGCCACCCAGTCCTACGAGCTGTCCTTCCGACAGTTCGACTTCGGACGCGGCGCCGCGACGGGCAACCTGCTCGTCGTCCTGTCGCTGGCGCTCGCCGCCCTCCACCTGCGCGCCGACCGACGCGCCCGGGCCATCTGACGATCCGACTGCCTGACAGTCCGACCTCCCTGAGAGGCGATCCCGTGAAGCGCCCACCCGGCCGTGGCGGCCCGCTGTCCACCCTGGTCGGCGTCGTCCTGCTCGCACTGATGCTGTTCCCCGTCTACTGGATGGTCAACGCCTCCCTCCAGCCGGCCGGCAACACCCTGAGCGGCGAGTGGTTCCCGATCCACCCGGACCTCGGCGGGTACGCCGCCGCGCTGCGCGACCAGGGGCGCAACCTCGTCACCAGCCTCCTGGTGGCCCTCGGCAGCGCGCTGCTCAGCCTGGCCCTGGCCGCTCCGGCGGCACACGCGCTGGCCCACTTCCGCCTGCGCGGCACCAGGCTCGTGCTCCTCGGCGTCCTGACCACCCAGGCGGTCCCGGGCATCGTGGCGGCCAACGCGCTCTACGGTGCCTACAACGACCTGGGGCTGCTGGACTCCCGCCTCGGGTTGATCCTCGCCGACTCCACGGCCGGCGTCCCCTTCGCGATCGTCATCCTGCACGCGTTCATGCGGGGCATCCCCGAGGAGATCATCGAGGCCGCGCGGGTGGACGGCGCGGGCCGGCTGCGCGTCTTCCGCTCCGTCGTGCTCCCGTTGAGCCGCCCCGGGCTGATCACGGCCGGCGTCTTCGCCTTCCTCTTCGCCTGGAGCGACTTCCTCTTCGCCCTCACCCTGACCACCACGGACACCGTCCGGCCGATCACCCTGGGCGTCTACCAGTACCTCGGCGCCCACACCAACCGGTGGAACGCCGTGATGGCCACCTCCGTCCTGGCCTCCGTGCCCGCCGCCGTCCTGCTCGTCCTCGCCCAACGCCACGTCACCCGCGCCACCGCCGGGCCCGGCTCACACCGGATCTCATAGGTCCGATCTCATAGGTTCACGCGATGCCGCGCCCACGGAATGCGGACATGGTGGTCCGGTGTCCACATCCCCCTCCACCGGCTGCCTGTCCACCACGCACCTGCCCGCCGCCGATCGCGCGGAGAGCTGGCACGAGGCGGTGTCCCACGCCTTCGTGCCGATGGCCGTGGACTTCCTGGAGGAGGTGCCGTCGGCCGGGTCGATCGGCGGCCACCAGCTCGGCCCGCTGCGGATAACGAGGGTCCAGGCCGGGCCGCAGATGGTGACGCGCAACCGGCGCATGATCGCCGACGGCGGCCCCCCGTCGCTGATCCTCACCCTCCAGGAGCGCGGCACCGCACTCAAGGAGCAGGACGACCGGCGGTCGGTCATCCGGCCGGGCGAGTTCTCCATCACCGACACCTCCCGGGTCTTCCGGAAGCGGATCGAGGAGGGCTTCGCCTTCACCTCCTTCCACTTCCCGCGCGCGGCGCTGGACGTCCCGGAGCGGGACCTGCGGGAGCTGACCGCGACCACGTTCAGCGGCGCCGAGGGCAGCGCCGCCCTGGTGGCGACCTACCTCTCCCGGATGGCGCGCGAGGCCGAGGTCCTGGACGAGGCCGTCGGCCGCCGGGCCGCGGCCACCGCGCTCGACCTGCTGGCCCTCCTCGTCGACGACCGCTCCGCCCGCGGCCGGGCGCAAACACCGTCGAACGCGGCCTCCCTGGAGCGCGTCAAGGCCCACATCCTGCGCAACCTCCGCGACCCCGACCTCTCCCCCTCCACCATCGCGGAGGCCAACTTCATCTCGGTCCGCTTCCTCCACAAGCTCTTCCACCTGGAGAACACCACGGTCGGCGGCTGGATCCGCGCCCAACGCCTGGAGCGCTGCAGCCGCGACCTCCTCCGACCGGTCGCCGCGGAACTCGGCGTCGCGGGCGTCGCCCGCCGCTGGGGCTTCGCCAACTCCAGCCACTTCAGCCGCGCCTTCCGCGCCGCCTACGGCATGCCCCCCAGCACCTGGCAGACCACCCACCGCCCCCGCGCCGTCCCCACACACCACCGGCCCCCATCGACGGACGACACCCCTCTCAGCGCACGCGTCCCCGGGGCTTGAGCGGAAGGTCGGGCAGCTCCGGCGCCCGCAGCCGGTCCCCGTCGTAGCCGTGGACGTCGCCGAAGCGGGTGCCGGTCTCCCAGTCCTCGCGGGCCCGGCGGA